>JAXGTK010000009.1:0-27405 GCA_040774965.1 Propionicimonas sp.
GCCGGTGGGTCGCGCAGTCAGGCCGGGGACCGTCCGCGCAGTGCCGGTGGGTCGCGCAGTCAGGCCGGGGACCGTCCGCGCAGTGCCGGTGGGTCGCGCGACCGCTCGGCGGATGCTCGAGAGGGACGCGGCGACGGTGCGGGCGCGAGGAACCCGCGGGCGGGGCGCCCACAGGGCGGAGCGTCCGGGAACACGCGTCCGCAGCGGGCAGCCGACGCCGAGCGTCGACCTCGGCGCGATGGTGAGCGTGAGCGCGAGTACGTCCCGCGGCCCGGCCTGGCGGCGAAGCCGAACGAGCCGGCCACGCCGAAGGGCCTCGATCTTCGGCAGTTGCCGCGCGGCGTGCGCGCGGAGTTGCGCGGACTGACCACGGAGCTCGCCGAGGTGGTCGGCGCGCACCTGCTGATGGCGGGGCAGCTGATCGACACCGACCCCGAACTGGCCTACGCCCATGCGGAGGCGGCCCGACGTCGGGCCGCGCGGTTGCCGATCACGAGGGAGGCTGCGGCCGAAACGGCCTACGCGGCCGGCAACTACGCGACGGCGCTGACCGAGTTCCGGGCCCTGCGCCGGATGAGCGGCGGCGACGAGTACCTGCCCGCCATGGCCGACTGCGAACGTGCCCTGGGTCGCGCCCAGGCCGCGCTGAAGCTCGTGAAGGAGGGTCTCGCGGCGGAGCCGGACGTGGCCGCCCGCGTCGAGCTGAAGCTGGTCGAGGCCGGCGTGCGATCCGACACCGGCCAGGTCGCCGAGGCCCTGCGGCTGCTCAGGGCCGAGGTCGAGGGCACCGGTAACCGCGGCTCCAAGCTGGCGAGGGCCCGCCTTCGCTACGCCTACGCAGACCTGCTCGAGCGCACCGGCGAAGGGGAACAGGCCGAACGCTGGTTCGACGCGGTCGTCCGGCTCGACCCGGACCAGACCACGGACGCGGTCGACCGGGTCGCGGCCCTGCGCGGGCTCGTCATCGAGTACGACGAGAGCGATGACGAGGACGAGAGCGACGGTCAGGGGATCGACGACGGGGAGACCGACGACGCCGGGGAGAGCGGGGCGTGACCGCGCTGATCGACCGCTACGACGCGGCGTTCTTCGACCTGGACGGCGTGATCTACCTCGGTCCGCTGGCCGTCGAGGGCGCCACGGGCGCCCTCGGGCAACTCCAGGGTCGGGGGACGGCCGTCATGTTCGTGACGAACAACGCCGCGCGCGCCGCGCAGGTGGTGATCGACCAGCTGAACGGGCTCGGCTTCCACGCCGACGACCACAACGTGCTCACCAGCGCGCAGGTCGCGCTCGCGCACATCGCCCGGGAACTGCCGGCCGGGGCCAAGGTGCTGGTCGGCGGGAGCGCGAGCCTCCGGGACCTGGTCGCAGAGGCGGGTCTGGTGCCCGTCCAGAAGGCGTCGGACGCGCCCGTGGCAGTCCTCCAGGGCTACAACCCGGACCTGAACTGGCGGGTGCTCGACGAGGTCGCGCTCGCCATCCAGGGCGGTGCCCGCTGGTACGCCACCAACGACGACGCGTCGCGGCCGACCGACCGGGGCCTGGTACCCGGGATCGGCGGTGCGATCGCGGTCGTGCGCATGGTCGTCGGGGGCGAACCGACGATCTTCGGCAAGCCGTTCCGCCCGATGCTCGACGAGGCGATCCGGCGCACCGGCGCCGCGCGGCCGATCTTCGTCGGCGACCGGATCGACACCGACATCGTGGGGGCGGTGAACGCGGGAATCGACTCCCTGATGGTGTTCACGGGAGCCCACGGAAAGGCTGACCTGATCGGCACGAGCCCGGCCGAGCGTCCGACCCACATCGGCGCGGACGTCGGGGCGCTGCTCGAACCTGCCCGCGAGGTGGAGGCCACGGACGCAGGCGTCCGCTGCCGCGGCCAGGAGGCCGTCGTGGCGGGCGGCAGGATCGTACTGGGGAGCGTGCCCGGCGACCTGACCGGCCAGCTGGACGCCCTGTGGGCGGTCGCGCAGCTCGCGTGGCGGCACACCGAACTGGACGCCTCGGACGCCTTGGCCGCGCTCGAACTCGTCCGCTGAGCCGCCGCCCGAGCGGGTATCCTGCCCGGGCCGACCAAGAGGAGATCGACGTGCCCGCCACCGCCCGGCCGAACCAGGCCACCGACCTTGCCCTGATCGCGGTGTTCGCCGCCCTGATCGCCGCATTCTCGCTGACGCCGGCGATCCCGATCGGCCCGGTGCCGGTCACCCTGCAGACCCTCGCCGTCGTGCTGGCCGGCCTCGTGCTCGGCCCGTGGCGCGGCTTCCTCGCCACCGTGTTGTACCTCGTGGTCGGCTTCGCAGGGCTGCCGGTGTTCGCCGGTGGCGCCGCAGGCCTGGCCGTACTGGCCAAGCCGTCGGTCGGCTACCTGCTCGCGTTCCCGTTCGGTGCCGCTCTCGCCGGGGCCCTGGCACGCCTCTTCGTCGGGTGGCAAGGGGCGAAACAGTACCTCGGCCTTTTCCTGGCTGGGCTGGCGGGGTCGCTGCTGATCCACGCCGCGGGCATCGTCGGGCTGGTCCTCGTGCTCCACCTCGGGTTTCCGGCAGCCTTCCTGATCGACCTGGCGTTCTGGCCGGGCGATCTCGCGAAGATGTTCGCCGCCGCCGCCGTCGCCGTGGCCGTCCACAAGGCGTTCCCCGCGCTGCTCGCCGCGCGACCCGCCGTCGCCTCCTGACCGACGCCCCGGTGATCCGACTCGACGGCGCCGGCGTCACGGTCCGCCTGCCCGCGTCCGGCGAGGTCCGGACGCGGGTGCTGCTGCACCCGGCCACCCTCGAGCTCGCCGAACGCCGGATCGCCGTGATCGGTGCCAACGGTTCGGGCAAGTCCACGCTGCTGCGGCTGCTGAACGGCCTGGTGCTGCCCTCCGTCGGGCACGTGCAGGTGGACGGCCTGGACACCGCGCGGCAGGGACGGGACGTGCGCAGGCTGGTGGGGTTCGTGTTCACCGACCCGCTGGCCCAGCTCGTCCTGGGCACGCCCGCCGACGACGTGGAACTGTCGCTGCGGCCACTGGTGCGTGACCGGGCCGAACGGCGCACGCAGGCCCTGCGCCTGCTCGCCGCCCGGGGCCTGGCCCACGTGGCGGACCAGAGCGTCTACGACCTCTCCGGTGGCGAGCGGCAACTGGTCGCACTCACCTCGGTGCTGGCCGCCCGCCCGAGGATCGTCGTCGCCGACGAACCCACCACGCTGCTGGACCTGCGCAACCGCGACCTGGTCCGTGAAGCGCTGGCCGGGCTCGAGCAGCAGGTGGTCGTGGCCACCCACGACCTCGAACTGGCCGCCGAGGCCGAGCGGGTGCTCGTGGTCGACGAGGGCCGGATCGTCGCCGACGGCGCACCCGCGGACGCGATCGCCGCCTACCTGAGGCTGGTGCGGCCGTGAACCTCTTCGGGCTCTACGTCCCGGGCGCCACCTGGCTGCACCGCGTCGGCGTGGGCTGGAAGTACCTGCTGCTGCTCGTCCTGACGGTGCCGGTGCTCGTGGTCGCCCGGCCCCTGCCGAGTGCGGTGGCGCTGGTGGTCTCGGCGCTGCTGCTCGCGTCCACCCGGACGACCGCGCGGCTCGCCCTCGCGCTGCCGTGGGCGCTGTGGGTCCTGCTGGCGGTCCTGGCCGGCTACCAGCTCCTGGTCGCCCGGCCCGACCTCGCGGTGGTGGTGGCGGCCAACCTCGTCACCGCGATCTACGCCAGCAGGCTGCTCACCCTGACCACGCCGGGCCCCGTGCTGATCGACGCGCTGGTCGCCGCGTTGCGCCCGCTCCGCCGTGTGGGCGTCAACCCCGAGCGGGTGGGGCTGGCGATCGCGATCATGGTGCGTTCCGTGCCGCTCCTGCTGAACACCTTCGCCCAGGTCCGGCTGGCCGCCCGGGCCCGCGGACGGGACCGCAACCTGTTCGCCCTGGTCACGCCCGTCGTGGTGCGGGCCGTCGGGCAGGCGCAGGCGACCGGGGCAGCACTCGCAGCCCGCGGCCTGGGCGAGTCCTGACCGGGCGGGGCCGGGCTTCCCGACCCTCGGGGCGGTGCCCCCGCGTGCAGCGGCCGGCGCCCGGTGCGGGAGGATTAGGATGGCCGCCGTGACCGACCAGACAGCCGCTCCCGAGCCACCCGTCACCGGCGTGCCGGAGATCGACGCCGCGCTGGCCTCGGTGCGGCTGGACGGCCCGGTCGGCGACCACCACCAGCAACTCTCGGCTGCGGTGGAGGTCCTCCAGCAGGTCCTGCGCACGCCGCCACAGTGACCGGTCCCGTGCGGCTGGACCGGGCGCTCGTGGAGGCAGGGCTGGCGCGCTCACGAGCACAGGCCAGCGAGGCGGTCCGGGACGGTCGGGTCCGCATCAACGGGGTGGTCGCGACCCGTCCCGCGCAGCCGGTCGGGGACCATGACCGCGTCGAACTCGCCGGCGCCGACCACTACGTTTCCCGTGCCGCGCACAAGCTCGCGGGTGCCCTGGTCGCGTCCGGGGTCGCCGTGCCCCCTCGCGTGCTGGACGCCGGTGCGTCCACGGGCGGCTTCACCCAGGTGCTGCTGGAGGCCGGTGCGGAACGCGTCTACGCCGTCGACGTCGGCCACGACCAGCTCGTGCCGGGCCTGCGGGACGACCCCCGGGTCGTGGTGCGGGAGCGGCTGAACCTGCGCGACCTCACCCCGGCAGACCTCGACGGCGAGCCGGTCGACCTCGTCGTGGGCGATGTGTCGTTCATCTCCCTCACCCTGCTGCTGGCCCCGCTCTTCGCGGTACTCCGTCCCGACGGGGCGGCGCTCCTGCTGGTCAAGCCGCAGTTCGAGGTGGGGCGTGCCGGCCTCGACGACCGCGGCGTGGTCCGTGACGACGCCCTGCGCGAGCGGGCCGTGGCAGGGGTCGTCGAGGCCGCCGCGGCGCTCGGCTGGCACCTCGCCTGGCGCGGAGAGAGCGGACTGCCGGGCGAATCGGGCAACCGTGAGTACTTCGTCCACTTCGTCCGGGTCGGCTCAGCTGTCGGTGACGGGCGTTAGTGTGAACCCCGTGACTTCGCCCCGCCGTCAGGTCGCCGTGACCCTCCACCCGCTGCGCCCCGCCGCGCTCGAGGCGGCCGCGGAGTTCGTCACCGGCATCAACGCCCGCGGCATCACCTGCCTGGCCTCGGCCGACGACTACGCCCAGCTCTCCACCCGCGTGCCCGGCGCCGACCTGCGCGAGATGGACGGCGAGGACGGCTCGGCCTGCGAGTTGGTGGTGGTCTTCGGCGGCGACGGGAACATCCTGCGGGCCGCCGAGTGGGCACTGCCGCGCCAGGTGCCCGTGCTGGGCGTCAACCTCGGCCACGTGGGGTTCCTCGCCGAACTGGAGTCCTCCGAGGTGCCCGCGCTGATCGAGCACGTCGCCCGTGCCGACTACCAGGTCGAGGAGCGCATGACCATCGAGGTCGTGGTGCGCGCCCGGCGCGGTGGCGAGGACCTGTGGCGCTCGTTCGCGATCAACGAGGTCTCGGTGGAGAAGCTCGCCCGCGACCGCATGATCGAGGTGCTGGTGCGGCTCGACGACCGTCCGCTGTCCCGGTGGGCGACGGACGGTGTGCTGGTGGCCACCCCCACCGGCTCCACCGCCTACGCCTTCTCCGCGCACGGCCCGGTGATCTGGCCCGACCTGTCCGCCCTGCTCCTGGTGCCCCTCAGCGCCCACGCCCTGTTCGCGCGTCCCCTGGTGCTCGGGGAACGCACCGTCGTCTCGATCGAGGTGCTGCCCGGCGGAGGCCCCGGCGGTGTGGTCTGGTGCGACGGCCGCCGCACCACCGACGTGACGGGTGGCATGGAGGTCGTCGCCACGGCCGGGACACACCGGCTCCGGCTCGCCCGCACGGTCGAGCAGCCGTTCGTGAACCGCCTGGTGCGCAAGTTCGGCCTGCCGGTGGACGGCTGGCGGGGCGCCGCCGAACGGGACGCCGCCCATGCTCGCTGAGCTGAGGATCGCCGACCTCGGCGTGATCGGCGACGCCACCATCGAGCCCGGTCCCGGCTTCACCGCCGTGACCGGGGAGACCGGTGCGGGCAAGACCATGATCGTCACCGGGCTGGCCCTGCTGGCCGGGGCCAAGGCCGACCCGCGGCTGGTGCGCACCGGCGCGTCCCGGGCCCTGGTCGAGGGACGCTGGCAGGTCGCCGCGGACCAGGCCGCTGCCCTCACCGACCTCGGCGCCGAGGTGGAGGACGGCGAGGTACTGGTCACCCGGCAGCTCGGCGCGACCCGCTCCCGGATGGCGATCGGCGGGGCCCAGGTACCCCTGTCCACCGGTGCCGGGCTGGTCGGTGAGTGGGTGACCGTGCACGGGCAGTCCGAGCAGCTGCGCCTGGGCACACCCGAGCGGCAACTCCAGGTGCTGGACCGCTACGCCGGTGCCGAGCTCGCCGCCGAACTGGAGCCCTACCGCACCGACTACGCGGCACGACGGGCCGCTGCCGCCGAACTGGCAGAACTCACCACCCGGTCCCAGGCGCGGGCGCGAGAGCTCGACCTGCTCCGGTTCGGGCTGGACGAGATCACCAGAGCGGACCCGCAGCCCGCCGAGGACGAGGCGCTGGCCGCCGAGGCGATGCGGCTGCAGGCCGTCGACGACCTGCGCCTGGCCGCCCACACCGCGCTGACCGCGCTCGCCGGCGACGAGGACGCCTACGACGGCGCCGACGCCCTCGCCCTGGCCGGAGCCGCCCGCAAAGCGCTCGCGCCCGCCGTGGAGAAGGACGCCGGGCTCGCCCCGATCGCCGAGGAGCTCGCCGGTGCCGCGGCCGCGCTGGCCGATGTGGCGTCCTCGCTCGCGTCCTACTCCGCAGGGCTGGACGCCGACCCGCTGCGCCTGGAGTGGATCGCGGGCCGGCGGGCCGAACTCGCCCACCTCACCCGCAAGTACGGCGACAGCGTCGACGAGGTGCTGGCCTGGGCCGCCCGGGCGGTGCAGCGGGTCAGCGACCTGGACGCGGGCGACGACCGGATCGGTGTGCTGCGCGCCGAGGTGGCGTCCCTCGACGAGCGCCTCGCCGCGGCCGCGGGACGGATCACCGCGCTGCGCACGGCCGCGGCGTCCGACCTGGCCGGGCTGGTGGCCAACGAGCTGAGCGCGCTGGCGATGCCGAAGGCACGGCTCGCCTTCGAGTTGGGCCCCGTCGAACTCGGTCCGCACGGCGCCGACCAGGTGAGCCTGCTGTTCTCGGCGAACCCGGGCAGCGAGCCCGGCCCGCTGGGCAGGGTCGCCTCCGGTGGTGAGCTGAGCCGCGTCCGGCTGGCCCTCGAGGTGGTGCTCGCCGACCAGGCGAGCGGAGAGACCTTCGTCTTCGACGAGGTGGACGCCGGCGTCGGCGGCGCGGTCGCCCTCGAGATCGGCCGCCGGCTGGCCCGGCTGGCCGAGCGCTGCCAGGTGGTCGTGGTCACCCACCTCGCCCAGGTCGCGGCGTTCGCCGACCGGCACTACGTGGTGGCGAAGGCCGACGACGGCTCGGTGACCACCAGCAGCGTCCGGCTCGTCACCGATGCCGACCGGCTCGACGTGCTCGCCACCATGATGGGCGGCCTGGAGTCCAGCGACTCCGCCGTGGCCCACGCCCGCGAGTTGCTGCAGACCGTCCGCAGCTAGTGGGACCCGCGGCGTATCACGCCGGCCGGCCCGCCTTCTGATTGCCGGAATCCCGACCGGAAGGAGCAGTTGATGAGTACGACGACCACGG
Source organism: Propionicimonas sp. (assembly GCA_040774965.1). Classification (GTDB taxonomy): domain Bacteria; phylum Actinomycetota; class Actinomycetes; order Propionibacteriales; family Propionibacteriaceae; genus Propionicimonas. The sequence goes on from JAXGTK010000009.1 coordinate 7,704, forward strand.
CGGCGAGGGCCCGCACCGTGACGTGGCAGGCCGGAAACATCCGCCTCAAGCGTGACGACTCGCCCTGGAACCTCTACAACCTCCTGGACGGCGTGAGCGCGAAGACGCCGATCGACCGGACGTACCTGGTCGAGCCCGTGGACGCATCGTTCGCGTCGGGCTCGCTGACCCTGACCGCGCACCGGGTGAGGATCACCGTCGGCGACGACGCGGAGCAGTGGACGGTGCACCGCGAGCAGAAGCTGCGCACGCTCGTCCTCGACGCCCCGGTGATCCTGCTCAACCCGCCGACGGAGGACGCCGTGGACGCGGCCGACTTCGCCCGCCACGTGAAGGCCTTCCGGCACACCGTCCTCCAGGTGGTCGCGCGCGGCCGGACCCCGCTCGCCCTGCCGGAGGTCTACCACCCCTGAGCAGGCAACCCTCGGGCGCTCCTGCTGCGTATCACCGGGCAGAGGGAGGCAAGACGATGCGGGCGATGGCGCAGACAGCCCTGGCGGTGGTGCTGGCCGGCGTTCTGGTGGCGTGCTCGGGGCCGGCGGCACCCGACGTGCCGAGTGGGTGGCCGACGCCCACGGCGACCGCCACCGTCACGGCGACGGCGACGGCGACGGTGAGGGTGAGGGCGGCGAAGGGGACGGCGAAGCGCGACCGCAGGACCGGGGAGTCGATCGACGCCCTGATCGCCCTGTCCCAGGACCGCCGCAAGCCCGTCCGCGAGCGGTACCTGGCGCTGATCCGGCACGCCTCCTTCGACCCGGGCGCCCGGTGGGACCGTCAGCTCACCCTCACCATCGACAAGGTGGTCTGGAACGACGCCTACCGTGACGGCGGGAAGGCCGCCCCGTACTTCAACCCCACAGAGCGGTGGGAGACGATCCAGGTGCCGAAGGTGCTGACGCTGGTCGTGCCCCGCGCCGTTCCGCAGTGGCTCACCACCGCAGGGTTCGTGTCGTATGTCAATGACTACGGCAAGGGGCGCGACCCCGGGGACGTGTACCTGCTGCCGTTCATCTTCTACTACGTCGGTGACCGGCCCGTGGCGATCGAGGAGCACTACATCCCGTGATCGGGTGACGGTCCGGTTACAGCGGTTGTCCGCCGGAGCGTCGGGTTGCTGGCCGGAGGCTGGCGCCCTATAGGCTGGAGGCCCGTGGGGAACTCGACTCAGACCAAGCATGTATTCGTCACCGGGGGAGTCGTCTCCTCACTGGGCAAGGGACTGACCGCGTCCAGCCTGGGCAGCCTGTTGGTGGCCCGTGGACTGCGCGTCACGATGCAGAAGCTCGACCCGTACCTGAACGTGGATCCGGGCACCATGAACCCGTTCCAGCACGGCGAGGTGTTCGTCACCGAGGACGGGGCGGAGACTGACCTCGACATCGGCCACTACGAGCGCTTCCTGAACGTCTTCCTGAACGCCGAGGCGAACGTCACCACCGGCAAGGTGTACTCCCGCGTGATCGCGAAGGAGCGCCGTGGGGACTTCCTCGGCGACACCGTGCAGGTGATCCCGCACATCACCAACGAGATCAAGGACGAGATGCTGGCGATGGCCGGTGCGAACGTCGACGTGGTGATCCACGAGATCGGCGGCACCGTCGGCGACATCGAGTCGCTGCCGTTCCTGGAGGCCGCCCGCCAGGTGCGTCGCGAGGTGGGTCGGGAGAACGCCTTCTTCCTGCACGTCTCGCTGGTGCCCTACATCGGCCCGTCCGGCGAACTGAAGACCAAGCCCACGCAGCACTCGGTCGCCGCGCTGCGCCAGGTCGGCATCCAGCCGGACGCGATCGTCTGCCGCGCCAGCATGGACGTCCCGACCGGCGTGAAGCGCAAGATCGCCCTCATGTGCGACGTGGACGAGGAGGCCGTGATCTCCTGCCCCGACGCGCCGAGCATCTACGACATCCCGCGCGTGATCCACGGCGAAGGCCTGGACGCCTACGTCGTGCGCCGGCTCGGTGTCTCGTTCCGCGACGTCGACTGGAGCAAGTGGAACGACCTCCTGGAGCGGGTGCACCACCCGAAGGAGGAGGTCACGATCGCGCTCGTCGGCAAGTACATCGACCTGCCGGACGCCTACCTGAGCGTGTCCGAGGCCCTGCGGGCCGGCGGGTTCGCGAACTGGGCGAAGGTGAACGTGCGCTGGGTCGCGTCCGACACCTGCGAGACGCCCGCCGGTGCGGCCGCCGAACTGGGCGACGTGGACGGGATCTGCGTGCCCGGCGGCTTCGGCATCCGCGGCGTGGAGGGCAAGCTGGGCGCCCTGCGCTACGCCCGTGAGAACCAGCTTCCCGCCCTCGGGCTGTGCCTGGGCCTGCAGTGCATGGTGATCGAGGCCGCCCGCAACATGCTGGGGCTCGAGGACGCGGCGTCCACCGAATTCGAGCCCGAGACCAAGGCCCCGGTAATCGCCACGATGGCCGAGCAGGTGGCGATCGTCTCCGGCCAGGGCGACATGGGCGCGACCATGCGGCTCGGCGCCTACCCGGCCGAGCTCGTCCAGGGCTCGCTGGTCGCACAGCGCTACGGCACCACCCGGGTCAGCGAGCGGCACCGGCACCGCTACGAGGTGAACAACGCCTACCGCGACGAGCTGGAGGCACGGGGCCTGAAGATCTCCGGCACCAGCCCGGACGGGAACCTCGTCGAGTTCGTCGAACTCGAGCGCGACCAGCACCCGTACTACGTCGGCACCCAGGCCCACCCGGAGCTGAAGTCCCGGCCCACCCAGCCCCACCCGCTGTTCGTCGGGCTGATCGAGGCGGCGCTGAAGCGCAAGCTGTCCTCGCGGCTGCCCGAGGGCGAGGACTGAGCGGTGCACGAACTCAGCCCCGACGAGGTCGCCGACGTCCCGCAGGAGTGGCCGATCGTCGGCCACGAGGTGCTCGGCACCGGCAACGTGTCGGACTTCGTGAACGACACCGTGACGATCCCCGACGGCAGCACGATGGAACGGCAGTACCTGCTGCACCCGGGTGCGGTCGGCGTGATCGCGTGGGACGCCGAGGACCGCATCGCGGTCGTGCGGCAGTACCGGCACCCGGTCGGCTTCCGGCTGGTCGAGCCACCGGCCGGACTGCTGGACGCCGATGGTGAGAGCTGGGTGTCCGCGGCGCAGCGCGAACTGGCCGAGGAGGCCGGCCTCCAGGCCCTCCGCTGGCAGGTCCTGGTGGACCAGTTCACGACCCCGGGCGCGTGCCAGGAGACCCTGCGGATCTACCTCGCCCGCGACCTGTCCGAGGCTCCGGTGCCCGACGGCTTCGTCGCCCACCACGAGGAGGCCCACATGGACGTCTGCTGGGCGGCCCGCGCCGACCTCGTGGACGGGATCCTCGCCGGGAGGCTGCAGAATCCGACGATGGTGTCCGGCGTCCTGGCCCTCGAGGTCGCCCGCCTGTCCGGACGCCTCGACGAGCTGCGCGCCCCGGACGCCGCGTGGCCCGCCCGCGCCGCCCGCTCGGCGCGCGACGACCTGCTGGCCGGTCTCCATGGCCACTCCGGCTGACCCGGACGTCGGCCCCACCCCTGCGGACGCCGGGAGTCCTGCGCGCACGTCCCGCACACCGCTCGACAAGCTCGTCCGCGGCTTCCTCGACCACCTGACCGTGGAGCGGGGGGCCTCGCCGAACACGGTCGCCGCCTACCGGCGCGACCTCGCCCGCTACACCGGCTTCCTCGCCGCGCGGGGTGTCGACGACCCGGCACGGGTGGTGGAGGCCGACATCTCGGCGTTCCTCGCGTCGCTTCAGGCCCCCACCGACGGCCACACACCCCTGTCCTCCGCCAGCGCCACCCGTGGCCTGGTCGCCGTCCGCTCGCTGCACCGCTTCGCCACCGCCGAGGGACTCACCCCGGAGAACCCGGCCGCGGCGGTGAAGCCGCCCAGGACCGGACGGAACCTGCCCAAGGCCCTCGACATCGGCCAGGTGCAGGCGCTGCTGGAGACCCCCGACCCCGACACCCCGATGGGCCTGCGGGACGCGGCGCTCCTCGAACTGCTCTACGGCACCGGCGGACGGGTCTCCGAGATCGTCGGCCTCGACGTCGACGACGTGACCGGGATGCTCGCCGACCCGGACGCCGGGCTGCGGCTGTTCGGCAAGGGCCGCAAGGAGCGTCTGGTGCCGGTCGGCTCGTATGCGAGGAAGGCCGTGGAGGCGTGGCTGGTGCGCGGTCGTCCGTCCTTCGCGCAGGCGTCGGTCCGGCCCGGTCCCGCGCTGCTGCTGAACAGCCGTGGCCAGCGGCTCAGCCGGCAGAGCGCGTACGGCGTGCTGCAGAAGGCGGCCGAGGCCGCCCACCTCGGGGTGGAGGTCTCACCGCACACCCTGCGGCACTCCTTCGCCACCCACCTGCTGGACGGCGGCGCCGACGTCCGGGTCGTGCAGGAACTCCTCGGACACGCCTCGGTGACCACCACGCAGATCTACACGCTGGTCACGGTGGAGCACCTGCGTGAGGTCTTCCTCGCCGCCCATCCCCGGGCCCGATGACTCCAACACCTAGAGTGGGGGGCATGTCGACCGGACGTCGCACCTTGCTGCTCGGGGCCCTCGGTGCCCTGGCGGGCTGCGCGGCGCCCGCGGCGGCGGCACCGGACCCGCCGGATCCCGTCCCCTCGACGTCAGCGACGCTCGACGTCCCGCCGACTCCGGCGCTGGTCCCGCGGGTGTGGACCTTCCGGGCGATGACCTACAACACCCTCTCGGGCGCGCGCTCGCGGTCGGCCTTCCCCCACGCGAGAGCGAGCGACATCCGGTTCGAGAACCGGGTGCCCGTCCTGGCCGAGTGGATCCTGGACGCCCGGCCGGACGTGCTCGCGATCCAGGAGAACGAGCCGATGCGGGCGCCGATCCTGCGCCCGTTGCGCAGCCTGCTGCCGCTCCTGCACGGCTACGCGGCCGTGCAGCCCGACTGCGACGTGCCGATCCTGTACCGGACGAGCGTGTTCCGGGTCGCGGACAGCGGTTTCCGCGTGCTGTCGCGCAAGCGGCTCGTGCGCAACGGCACCTGGGCACGGCTCGTCCACAAGGCGACCGGCGCGGAGTTGATGGTCGCCAACACGCACCTCGACCCGGGCGACGGCGACGGCGCGGTGCGGCAGCGGATCGTCGAGCTCGAGATCCTCACCGAATGGGTCGCCGAGGCGAACACCGGCGGGGCGCCGCTGGTGCTGCTGGGCGACTTCAACGTCCGCGACACCCGCGACAGGGACGGCCTGGTGCGGAACGTCGATCCCGTCTACGCCGCCGGCCTGCGGAACAGCGCGGACGTCGCCGAGAAGATCACCACCAAGGTCTCGGACGCGTCGACGTTCGGCGGACTGGGTACGGAGGTTGCGGGAAAGTGGCGCTACGGCGCGATCCGCCGCACCGGGCAGGCGATCGACTACATCTGGGTGGGGCAGGACGTCCGGGTGCGTGCCTATCAGGTGTACACCGGCCCGTCCGTGCGCACGATCGACGGCGCCGCGTTCTTCGCCGAGGGCGTCGTGCCGTCCGACCACTGCCCGGTGGTGGCAGACCTCAGCGTGCCGCTCTCCTGAGCGCGGCGGGAACCGGGTTCGCAATGCCGGCGCTGACAGCGGCGCGGCGGAGGAGACTTGTCGACATTTCAGCCTAGGATCGCCGACGTGAGCAACACCGATACCCCGGCCCTCGTCCGTCCCGAACTCCTGCTGCACACGGGCGAACTCGGCCCGACGGGACGTCCGCTGCCGGACCTTCCCGAACCCACGGCGCCCGACCCGAGCAAGCCCAAGCGGGCCCTGATCATCGCCATGTGCAACCAGAAGGGCGGGGTGGGCAAGACCACCACCACCATCAACCTGGGCGCGGCGCTCGCCGAGACCGGCCGCAAGGTGCTGCTGGTCGACTTCGACCCGCAGGGGTCGTTGTCGGTGGGGCTCGGCGTGAATCCGCACACGCTGGAGACCAGCGTCTACGACCTGCTGCTGAACAAGCACACCGCCGCGGAGGACGTGATCACGCCGACGGTCGTGGACGGGATGGAACTGCTGCCGTCCAACATCGACCTGTCCGCGGCCGAGGTGCAGCTGGTCTCCGAGGTCGCCCGCGAGCAGACCCTGAGGAGGGTGCTCACCCGGGTGCGGCACAGCTACGACGTGATCCTGATCGACTGCGCGCCGTCCCTGGGGCTGCTCACCGTGAACGCCCTGACCGCTGCCGACAAGGTGATCATGCCGCTGGAGTGCGAGTTCTTCGCGCTGCGCGGCATCGCGCTGCTGACCGACACGATCGACAAGGTGCAGGACCGGCTGAACCCCGAACTCGAGGTGCTCGGCATCCTGGGCACGATGTTCGATGCCCGCACGCTGCACAGCCGTGAGGTGCTGGAGCGGGTCGTGCAGGCGTTCGGCGACACGGTCTTCCACACGGTGATCCGGCGCACGATCAAGTTCCCGGAGACCACGGTCGCCGGCGAGCCGATCACCACCTACGCGACCACCTCGCCGGGGGCCTCCGCCTACCGCATGCTCGCCCGGGAGGTGCTCGCCCGATGCCCCGGCGTGTAGGCCTCCCCGGGGCCTCGGAACTGTTCCGGCCCACGTCCGCGCCCGACGTCGTCACGCCCGCCCCGTCGTCGCCGGGCGAGGAGTTCCCGGCGCCGCAGGGCTCCGGCCGCGTGCGGCACGAGGAGAAGATCACCGTCTACGTGAGCAGCGACGAACTGCTCGCCCTGGAACAGGCCCGCCTCACCCTGCGCGCCCACCACGGCGTGGCGGTCGACCGCGGCCGGATCGTTCGGCTCGCGATCGGTCTGGCCATGGCCGACCTCGCTGCGCGCGGCGGCGAGTCCGACCTGGTCCGCGGACTCGGCGCGCCGTGAGCCTGCTGTCGGCGCAGGAGGAGTTCACCGTCCACCTGACGAACTTCTCCGGCCCGTTCGACCTGCTGCTGCAGCTGATCTCCCGGCACAAGCTGGACGTGACCGAGGTCGCGCTCTCCCGGGTCACCGACGACTTCGTCGCCCACATCAGGCACATGCAGGCCACCCAGGGCGCAGGAGCCTGGGACCTGGACCAGACCAGCTCGTTCATCGTGGTCGCCGCCACGCTGCTCGACCTGAAGGCCGCCCGGCTGCTGCCGCAGGGCGAGGTGGAGGACGCCGACGACCTGGCGCTCCTGGAGGCCCGCGACCTGCTGTTCGCACGGCTGCTGCAGTACCGGGCGTTCAAGATCGTCAGCGGCTGGATCCAGCAGACCCTCGACACCCAGGCGCGGCGGCACCCGCGTCCCGGCGGGCTCGAGGAGCGGTTCGCGAGCCTGCTGCCCGAGGTGGAACTGGACGGGTTCGCCGACGTGATCGCCGTGCTCGCCGGCCGGGCGCTCACGCCCAGGGAGCCCCCGCTGGTGGCGCTGGAGCACCTGCACGCGCCGCTGGTGAGCGTGCGGGAGCAGGCGGAGGAGATCGTCCGCCGGCTGCACGAGCACCAGACGCTGACGTTCCGGACGCTGGTCGCCGACGCCGCCGACCGACTCGTCGTGGTGGCGCGCTTCCTCGCCCTGCTCGAACTGTTCCGCGAGAAGGCGGTCGGCTTCGAGCAGCTCACGCCGTTGGGCGAACTGACCGTCCGCTGGCTCGGCACCGAGGTGGACGCCGGGAGGATCGGCGCAGAATTCGACGAGAGCACGACCCCGAGCGAGGAGACCACCGAATGAGCACGTTCGCCGGAGCCGTCGAGGCGCTGTTGCTGATGGCCACCGAGCCGGTGCCCGCGTCCGACCTCGCCGAGGCCGTCGAGGCGCCGGTCGCCGAGGTGGAGGAGTGCCTGGCCGGGCTCGCCGCGTTCTACGACGAGACCGGACGGGGCTTCGAGTTGCGTCGGGTCGGCACCGGCTGGCGGTACTACACCCGCGAGGAGCACGCCGACGTGATCGGGCGCTGGCTGCTCGAGGGCCAGCGGGGCACGCTCAGCCAGGCCGCACTGGAGACCCTCGCCGTGGTCGCCTACCTGCAGCCGATCTCGCGGGGCCGGGTGTCCGCCGTGCGCGGGGTGAACGTGGACGGCGTGATCCGGACGCTGGCCACCCGGGACCTGATCGAGGAGGTCGGCCGCGACGAGGAGACCGGGGCCCGCCTGTTCGCCACCACCGGCTACTTCCTGGAGCGGATGGGCCTGACCAGCCTCGACCAGCTACCCGCGCTGGCCCCCCACCTGCCGGACGCGTCCGCGCTGGAGGCGGAACTCGCCGGACTCGCCGGGCACGGCACCGACGAGCCGCTGCCGATCGCGGAGCGTGCCCCCGACGAGCCCTCTCCCGGCGGCAGTCCCGCGGACGCCCCCGCCCCACGGCGGTTCGGGACCGGGGCCACCGGCGAGGAGGACCCGGAATGAGCGAGCCCGAGGGCGTCCGGCTGCAGAAGGTGCTCGCGCAGGCCGGGGTCGCGTCCCGGCGCGCCGCCGAGGAACTGATCGCCCGCGGGCGGGTCGAGGTGAACGGGGAGGTGGTCCGCGAGCAGGGCGTCCGGGTCGACCCGGCGTCCGACACCATCCGGGTGAACGGCAAGCGGATCCCCCCGCAGCGCCCGCACGCCTACGTGGTGCTGAACAAGCCGCGCGGCGTGGTCTCGACGATGGAGGACACCCACGGGCGGCCCACCGTGGCCGACTACCTCGGCGACCGCGGACGGCTGTTCCACGTCGGCCGCCTCGACGCCGACACCGAGGGCCTGCTGCTGCTCACCAATGACGGCGACTTCGCCCAGCGGATGGCGCACCCGTCCTTCGAGGTGCCGAAGACCTACGTCGCCGAGGTGTCCGGCGTGGTGGGCGAGGCCACCCTGAAGCGGCTGCGGGCCGGTGTCACGCTCGACGACGGCCCGGTGCAGGTGGACCGGGCGACCGTGATCCAGCGGATGGGGGACCGCAGCCTGGTCAGGGTCACGCTGCACTCGGGTCGCAACCGGATCGTGCGGCGCATGCTGGACGCCGTCGGCCATCCGGTACGCAAGCTGTCCCGGATCGCGATCGGCCCGGTGCGCCTGGGCGACCTGAAGCCGGGCGCGGTGCGGGACCTCACCCGCGAGGAGCTGGGCGCCCTGCTCGACCTCGTGAAGCTGTAGCCGGCGTTCCCCCGGGACACGCTGGCCCCGGACCGCCGTCGTCGCCGATTCCAGTCCGGCTCGCGGTGCTCCGGGCGGGCGACAATGGTCGCGTGGACCGGGTGCTGGGCGTCGAGACCGAGTACGGGCTGAGCGCCCGTGCGGGTGGACGCCGGCTGAGTGCCCCGGAGGCGGCCGACCTGCTGTTCCGTCCGGTGGTGGCCGAGCACCGCTCTGCGAACGCCTTCCTCGGCAACGGCGGGCGGCTCTACCTCGACGTGGGGGCGCACCCGGAGTACGCCACGCCCGAGTGCCGCACCGCCCGCGACCTGCTCCTCGCCGAACGCGCCGGGGATGAACTGGTCGCCGGGCTGGCCGCGCGGGCGGCCGCGCTTGCCGCGCAGGCCGGGACCGACGTGACCTTCCGGCTGTTCAAGAACAACACCGACAGCTTCGGCAACTCCTACGGCAGCCACGAGAACTACCTTGTGGGACGCGACCTCGACCTGGCGGCGGCGGTGGGGCTGCTGACCACCTTCCTGGTCACGCGGCAGGTGCTCTGCGGCACGGGACGGTGGCACCGCGGCGAGTTCACGATCAGCCAGCGCGCCGACCACCTGCACGCCGAACTGTCCGCGCTGACCACCCGCGCCCGTCCCCTGGTGAACACCCGCGACGAACCGCTGGCCGACCCGTCCCGGTTCCGCCGCCTGCACGTACTGGCCGGTGACTCGAACCTCGCCGAGCCGTCCGCCTGGCTCAAGGTGGGCACCACCCTGGCCGTCCTCGAACTGCTCGACCGGCCGGGCGGGCCCGACGGGGCACTGGCGGCGCTGCAGCTCGCCGACCCGGCCGCGGCGCTGCGTCGGGTCGCCCGGGACCCGCTCGCGGCACTGGAACTGGCCGACGGGCGCAGCTTCACCGCCGTCGACCTGCAGCGCGCCCACCTCGACCTGGCCGGCCGGTACGCCGAGCCCGCACTGGCCGCGCTCTGGGCGCGGGTGCTGGACGCCCTGTCCGACGGCGACCCCGACCGCGTGGCCACCGAGGTGGAGTGGGTGGCCAAGCGACGGCTGCTCGAGCGGTTCCGGGAGCGTCACCGCCTCGCCGCTGACGACCCGCGGTTGTCACAGCTCGACCTCGCCTTCCACGAGCTGGGTGGTCCGTTCCGGCTGCTGGAGGAGTCGGGGGCGGTGCGCCGGATCACGGACCCGGCCGCCGTCGGGCCGGCGCTCTCGCGTCCGCCGGGGGGAACGCGTGCGAGCGCCCGGTCCAGCTTCGTCGCGGCGGTGTCGGCGCGGCACCTGAGGTACAGCGTGGACTGGCAGTCGTGCACGGTGCACGACCTGCCGGACGCCGAGGGCCGCGTCTCGGACCGGACAGTGCTGCTGGACGACCCGCTGGCCGGGCGGTCCGCCGAACTGGACGCGCTGATCGCCGGCCTGCCCGACCCCTCGTGACGCCGAGTGCCTCCGTTCCGGTCGAACGCCCCTGCCCAGGTACGGGCGTTCGACCGGAACAGAGGCGTTCGGTGGGTCAGTCGGCGGGTTCGAGGCGGCGGGGTTGGCGCGTTGGGTATCCTCTCGGCGTGTCTTCAGCCCGTGTGATCCCCGTTCTCGCCTGCCTGCTGGCCCTGGCCGCCTGCAGCAACCCGTCCTCAACACCCTCGTCGACGGCGAGCGCCACCTCGTCAGAATCGGCGACGCCCACCGCGTCCGCGAGCTCGACGGTGAAGGTGCAGGACTCGCTGGACGCGATCACGGTCACCGGCAAGCAGCTGAAGAAGCCCACCGTGAAGGTGAAGACGCCCTTCGCGATCGACAAGACCCGGGTGGAGGTGCTCGACCAGGGCACCGGCTACAAGGCGCTCGCCGACGGTTCGGTGACCATCCACTACTACGGCGTGGACGGCCGCACCGGGGACGTCTTCGACGAGTCCTACTCGGGCGGCACACCGGTCACGTTCTCGCTCGCCCAGGTGATCACGGGCTTCAAGGACGGCCTGACCGGACAGCGGGCCGGCAGCCGGGTGCTGATCGCCATGCCGGGCTCGGACGCCTATGACGCCGCCGGCGGTGCGTCGGACGCGGGCATCGAGGTGGGCGACACCCTGATCTTCGTCGTGGACCTCATCGCCGTGTCGGTGGACCAGCCCGAGGGCAAGGTGCTCACCCCGCCGGCAGGGCTGCCGAAGGTCACCGGAGGGGCCGCGGACAAGCCGACGGTGACGATTCCGTCGGGGAGCGCGCCGACCAAGATGTCCTCCACGGTGCTGATCGAGGGCACCGGGCCCAAGGTGGCCAAGTCCGACACGATCACGGCGCGCTACGTCGGCTACTCGTGGAAGACCGGCAAGCTGATCGACGACGGGTTCGACACCCCGACCAGCGGCACGCTGAGCAGCCTGATCCCGGGCTGGACCACCGGCCTGGCGGGCAAGCGGGTCGGCTCGCGCGTGCTCCTGGTGCTGCCGCCGGCCGACGGCTTCCCCGAGGGCAGCAACAACCCGCCCGTCGACGCCGGTGACACGGTCGTCTACGTGGTCGACATCCTGTTCACGCAGGCTGCGACCGGTTAGGCCGGCTCCACCACCCAGGGCTCCCGCGGCAGCGCGGCCACGTCGAAGCGCGCCAGCAGGTCCCGGGTCGTGACGGCCTCGCCGGGCGCGGCCAGGCCCAGCGAACGTGCCAGCACGGCCAGCACGTCGGCGGCCGACGACCCGAGCCGGGCCAGGTCGGAGAGCGTGACTGCTCCGTCCCGCTTGGCGAGGCGACGGCCGGCCCGGTTCACCGCGAGCGGCACGTGGGCGTACGTCGGCGCGTCCCCGCCCAGCTGCCGGGCCAACCACGCCTGGCGCGGGGAGGACGACAACAGGTCGTCGCCCCGGCAGACCTGGTCGACCCCCATCGCCAGGTCGTCGACGACGACTGCCAGGTTGTAGGCCGGGACGCCGTCGTTGCGCACCACGACGAAGTCGTCCACCGTGCCGACAACCTCGCCGGCCCACAGGTCGTGCACCGTGCTGGACGCACGGTCCGCGCGCACCCGCAGCGCCGGCCGGCGGGACGCCTCGAGCGCGGCCCGGCGGGACGCCGAGAGCCGCAGGCACGTTCCGGGGTAGGGCCGGTACCCGTCCCCGTGCGGTGCGGACGCGGCCTCGGCGATCTCCCGCCTCGTGCAGTAGCAGGGGTAGGTGTCCAGCTGCCCGACCGCCTCGGCGTAGGCGTCCAGGCGCCGGGTCTGCCACACCACCTCGCCGTCGAAGTCCAGCCCGATCGCGGCGAGGTCGGCCAGCTGACGCCGGGCGACCTCCGGGGCGGCGGCGACCCGTTGGGTGTCGAGGTCCTCCACGCGCAGGCGGAACTCCCGGCCGGTCGTCCGGGCGAGCAGCCACGCCACCAGGGCCGTGCGCAGGTTGCCCACGTGGAGGTCGGAGGTGGGACTGGGGGCGAACCGTCCGGCCACCGGTTCCTCCTTCGTCGGGCGGGTTCCCGGCGTCCGCCGTGCCGGCGGGGGAGTCGGGCGTGAATGTCCGCGTTTCAGTCAAGCAGATCGGGTAACGTCACCGGCGTGTCGCCGCGCAAGTCCGAACGGATCATGAACCTGGCGATCTGCCTGCTGATGGCCCGCCGGTTCATCGAGAAGAGCCAGATCCGCCAGGTGGTCGAGGGCTACCACGACCTGTCCGACGCGGCGTTCGAGCGCACCTTCGAGCGCGACAAGGACGAACTGCGTGCGATGGGCGTCCCGGTGGAGACCGGGAGCAACAACCCGCTGTTCCCCGACGAGGTCGGCTACCGGATCCGGCGCAAGGACTTCGAGCTGCCGGCGATCGAGTTCACCCCCGCGGAGACCGCGGCACTCGGCCTGGCCGCGACCGTGTGGGAGTCCGCGACGCAGGCGGAGCAGGCGGTCACGGCGCTGGCGAAACTGCGCGCGTCCGGTGTCGACCCCGATCCGGCGCGGCTCGGCGCGCTGGCACCCTCCATCGGCGCCAGGGAGCCCGCGTTCGCCAGCATCTGGGAGGCGACGATCGACCGCACCCCGATCCGGTTCGGCTACAAGGGCGAACCGAGGCGGGTGGAGCCGTGGGCGATGACCTACCGGCGCGGCGCCTGGTACCTGCTGGGCCGGGACCGGGACAAGGCGGAGCCCCGCATGTTCAAGGTGGCCCGCGTGGACGCCGCGGCCGAGCGGATCGGCAGGCCGGGCAGCTACACGGTGCCCGACGTGGACCTGGACGTGGCCTGGGGGAGCCTTGAGCCGCGCCAGCCCGACGCCGAGGTGGTGCTCGGGATCCGGCCGGGACGGGCGCCCGACCTGCGTCGGCGCGGCCGCGCCGTCGATCCCGGGCAGGAGGTGCCCGCCGGGTACGAGGCGCTCGCCGTCAGCTACGCGCGGGCCGGGGACCTCGTCGGCGAGGTGTGCGCGCACGGCGCGGACGTGGTGGTGGTCGCCCCGGCGTCGGTGCGGCGGGCCGTCCTCGCCGAACTCCGCGCGACCGCGGGGGGTGCGTCATGACGTCCGCGGACCAGGTGAACCGGCTGCTCGCCCTGGTGCCGTACCTGCAGTCGCACCCGGACGCGGAACTGGGCGCGACCGCGGCCGTGTTCGGGGTGAGTGCCGAACAGCTCCTCGACGACCTGAACGTGCTCTGGTACTGCGGCCTGCCCGGCGGCATGCCGGGGGACCTGATCGAGATCGACATGGAGACGGTCGCCGAGTCGGGTCGCATCCGGCTGACCAACGCCGAGTACCTGAACCGTCCCGTGCGGTTCACCCCGGACGAGGCGATGAGCCTGGTCGTGGCGCTGCGGGCGGTCCGTGAACTGGCCGGCGGGAACCTCGCCGAGGGCATCGAGAGCGCACTGGCGAAGCTCGAGCGGGCAGCGGGGGCGGGTGCGCCAACCCCGCACGTCGCGGTCGCGGGCGGCTCCGGGGAGATCCGTGAACAGCTCGCCGACGCGATCGACGCCGGCGAACTTGTCGAACTCGACTACACCGGGGCCGGGTTGGCGCCGTCGCGGCCCCGGGTCGTCCCGGTGCGGCTGATCACCCGGGACGGGTTCGGCTACCTGCAGGCCTGGGCGCTGGACCGGGCGGCCTGGCGCACCTACCGGCTGGACCGGATCGGGGTCGTCCACCGCACGGGGGAGCGCGCCGGCGAGGTGGGCGATCCGCCCGAGTTCGGGCCGGGCTGGCTCGAGAAGCGTCCGGACGCCGCCGAGGTCACGCTACGGCTGAGGCCGGAGGAGTCCTGGATCACCGAGTACTACCCGATCCGGGCCGTGCGTCGGGAAGCGAGGGCGATCGAGGTCGACCTCCTGGTCGCCGACCCGGCCTGGCTGAGGTCCCTGCTGCTGCGCCTGGGCCGTGGGGTGCTCGCCGTCCGGCCGCCCGAGGCCGCTGCCGGGGCACGGGAGGCGGCGGCCGAGGCGCTCTCGGCCTACGGCGCGGAGTAGGGTCTTCGCATGGTCTGGGTGCTTGTCTTCAGCGGGATCGCGCTCGCCGGGCTGGTCATGGTGATCAGCTACGGCATCTGGCTGTGGCACAAGGCGTCCGACCTGTTCTCGGAGCTCGAGATGCTCGGCAGGCGGGCCGAGGAACTCGCCGACCTGGTCTCGCGGATCCAGCCCGAGCTGCCCACCCGCCCGGAGACCTGAGCCGCCCTTCGCGGCGCCCACCGGCGCCCGCTCGCCGGCGGATCGGCTCCGGGTGAGCTGTGACTGGGCTGGGAGAGCTAAGGTTGCGCCGAGCGTTCATACCGAAGGAGAGTGTCGTGCCGAGTCTTGGTGGCTGGGAATGGGTCATCCTCGCCGTGATCGCGCTGCTGCTGTTCGGCGGCTCCCGGCTCGCCGGGATCGGCAAGAACGCGGGCAGGGCGATCCGGGAATTCAAGGAGGAGACCTCCAGCCTGCGCTCCGGCAGCGGCCCCGCCGAACCGCCGTCCGCACCGTCCCAGCCGGCGTCCCCGGCGAGTCCCGAGCCCGGCGCGGACAAGTCCTGAACATCCATGGCTGAACCGAAGCGCCGCCGCTTCGCCTGGCTCAGGCCCCCCGAGGCCGGGCCGGGCGGGACGATGTCGCTCGGCGACCACCTGCGCGAGCTGCGCTACCGGCTGATCGTGTCGGCGCTCGCGATCGTCGTGACGAGCCTGCTCGCCGCGATCTTCTACGACCAGCTCTACCAGGTCATGCTGCGCCCCTACCTGCTGGCCACCCAGATGCTCGCCGAGAGCAACCCGAACCTCGATCCGACCACTGTGATCACAGGGGTGACCACGCCGTTGATCCTGGCGATGCGCGTCTGCGTGGTGGCCGGTCTGGTGCTGGCGAGCCCGTTCTGGCTGTACCAGTTGTGGGCCTTCATCGTGCCGGCGCTGCTCGCCAAGGAGAAGAAGTACGCCCTGGGGTTCCTGGGGGCCGCGATCCCGCTGTTCCTGCTCGGCGTGCTGATCGGGTACTACATCATGCCGCAGGGCATCTCCGTGATGCTGGCCTTCACTCCGTCCAGCGTCCCGGTGACGAACCTGATCGACGTCGAGGGCTTCCTCGAACTCACCCTCAAGCTGATGATCATCTTCGGGCTCGGCTTCCTGATCCCGGTGGTCGTGGTCGGACTGAACCTGGTCGGCGTCGTGAAGGCCACCCAGCTGGCCAAGGTGCGCACCTACGTGATCTTCGGCATCTTCGTGTTCGGCGCCGCGGCCACTCCGTCGACCGACCCGTTCTCGATGTTGGCGCTGTCGATCCCGATGTCGGTGCTGTACCTGGGCGCCGAGCTGTTCTGCAAGGTGCACGACAAGCGCAAGGCGAAGGCCGACCTGGTCGTCCCGGCAGGGGCCTGACTTGGCGCTGAGCTTCGACGGGCCCACCCTGACGGTGGTGGTGAACCCGGCGGCCGGGCGCGGCCGGGCCCGCAAGCTCCTGCCGCAGCTCACCGCGGGCCTCGTGGACGGGCTTCCGGGCGCGAACCTGCACGTCCACCAGACCACGTCGTTCAGCGATGCCCGGCTGCGCTGCATCCAGGCCGTGGAGCAGGCGCGTCCCGCCGTCGAGGGGCACCGCCGCGACGCGCTGATCGTGATGGGCGGGGACGGCATGATGCACCTCGGCCTGAACGCCTGTGCCGGCACCGACGTCCCGCTCGGGCTCGTCGCGGCCGGACGCGGCAACGACTTCTGCCGGGGGGTCGGCGCGCCGAACGACCTGCCCGGCGCCGTCCGGACCATCGTCGCCGGGCACACGCTGCGGATGGACCTGCTCGAAGCCACCGGGCGGCTCGTGGACGGCGCCCAGCGGCGCTGGGTCGGCTCGATCGTGAGCACGGGGTTCGACGCCCGCGTGAACTACCGCACCAACCACCTGCGGTGGAACCTCGGCCAGCTCAGCTACACGGGGGCCGCGCTCGCCGAGCTGAGCCGGTTCGAGCCGTTGCCGTACCGGCTGCTGATCGACGGCGAGCCCCGCGACCAGACCGCGATGTTCGTGGCGGTCGGCAACGCGGGCTGGTTCGGCGGAGGCATGCAGGGCTGTGTCGGCGCGGACGTCACCGACGGCCTGCTCGACCTCACCGTGATCCACCCGGTGAGCAGGATGACCCTGCTGCGCCTTCTGCCGCGGATGTTCGACGGCGGGTACGTGCACGATCCCGCGGTGGAACGGCTGCGCGCCCGCGAGGTCGTGGTGGACGGCGAGGGCCTGTACGGCATGGGTGACGGCGAGGAACTGGGGGCCGTCCCCCTGCGGCTGCGCGCGGTGCCGGACATGCTCAGCGTGTTCGTGCCCGCGTCGGTGGCCACCGCATAGGTTGGCGGTGTGGACCTCCTCGACGGCTTCCGGGCGCAGGACCCGTTCGCGCTCGACGACTACCAGGTCACCGCGTGCGGTCATGTCGCGTCCGGCCACGGCGTCCTGGTCGCCGCCCCGACCGGCGCCGGCAAGACCGTGGTGGGGGAGTTCGCCGTGTTCCTCGCTCTCGCGAGCGGGCGGAAGTGCTTCTACACCACTCCGATCAAGGCGCTGAGCAACCAGAAGTACCGCGACCTGTGCGCCCGCCACGGCGAGGACTCGGTCGGCCTGCTCACCGGGGACACCAGCGTCAACTCGGAGGCTCCCGTGGTCGTGATGACCACCGAGGTGCTGCGCAACATGCTGTACGCGGGCTCGCCGACCCTGGCCAACCTCGGTTTCGTGGTGATGGACGAGGTCCACTACCTCGCCGACCGGTTCCGCGGCGCCGTCTGGGAGGAGGTGATCATCTCCCTGGCCGACTCCGTCCAGCTGGTCGCGCTGTCGGCGACCGTCAGCAACGCCGAGGAGTTCGGCGACTGGCTCTCCGAGGTGCGCGGCGGCGTCGAGGTGGTCGTCACCGAGCGCCGGCCGGTGCCGCTCTACCAGCACGTGATGGTCGGACGGCGACTGCTGGAACTGTTCGCCGGCGACGAGGTGAACCCCGAACTGGTGCGCCTGGCGAAGGAGGAGTCGCGCAGCGTCCGCGACGACAGCCGCCGACCGCGGGGGCGCTCGGGCAACGGGCGCCGCAGCACGGCCTACGGCTCGGGACGCTACGGCGGAGCCGCCGCGCGGGAGCGGATGGACGCGAGCCGCCGCCTGGTGCCCCGCCGGGACGCCACGATCGAGCGGCTCGCCGCCGAGGGCCTGCTTCCCGCCATCTACTTCATCTTCTCCCGGCAGGGCTGCGACACCGCGGTCGGCCAGCTCGCCAACTCCGGGCTGCGGCTGACCAGCCCGGCCGAACGGAGGGAACTGGCCGAGATCGCCGCCCGGCACGCGGCGGGACTCAGCCCGTCCGACCTGGCCGCGCTGGAGTACGACCGCTTTCTCGCCGCATTCACCGACGGCATCGCCGCCCACCACGCCGGCCTGCTGCCCGCCTTCAAGGAGATGGTCGAGGAGGCGTTCACGGCGGGGCTCGTGAAGGTCGTCTTCGCCACCGAGACGCTCGCTCTCGGCATCAACATGCCGGCGAGGAGCGTCGTACTCGAGAAGCTTGTGAAGTACAACGGTGAGACGCACGCCGACATCACGGCGGGGGAGTACACCCAGCTGACCGGACGCGCGGGCCGGCGCGGCATCGACGTCGAGGGTCACGCCGTCGTCTGCTGGCAGGCGGGCCTGGAACCGCGGGCGGTGGCGGGGCTCGCGTCCCGGCGCACCTACCCGCTGCGGTCGTCGTTCCAGCCCACCTACAACATGGCCGTGAACCTGGTCGCGACGGTTGGACGCGAGCGGGCCCGCGGACTGCTCGAGCAGTCGTTCGCCCAGTACCAGTCCGACCGCTCGGTGGTGGGGCTGGCGCACTCGATCGCCGCGAACAAGGCCCGGATCGCGGACGAGTGGGCGGCGGCAGCCTGCGATCGCGGCGGCGCCGAGGAGTACTTCCGGCTGCGTGGCCGGATCTCCGCTGTCGAGGCGCAGGCCGCCCGGGAGCGCCGCGCCGACCGGCGGGCCGAGACGATCGAGGCGATGCAGTCCCTCCGCGTCGGCGACATCGTCGACGTGCCGGGCAAGCGGCACCGGCACTGGGCAGTGGTCGTGGACCCCGGGCTCGGCGGCAACGGGCCGACCCCGACAGTGCTCACCGTCGACCGCCAGCTGAAGCGGCTCTCCGCGTCCGACTTCCCCGAGCCACCGTCGGTCGGGGCGCACATGAAGGTGCCGAAGCACTTCGACTCGCGTTCGGCGTCCTTCCGACGCAACCTGGCGGCCGCGCTGGAGGCGAAGCTGCGGCGCGAGCCGCCGTCCCCGGGCGTGAACCCCGATGCCGCCGACCCGGACGCGGTCGCCCGCATCGCCGAACTGCGGATGGAACTGCGTGCCCACCCCGTGCACGGTTGCCCCGACCGCGAGGCACACGCCCGGCACGCGGAGTCCGCCCTGCGGCTCGAGCGCGACACCGAGGCCACCCAACGGCAGGCGGACCGCCGCACGAACACCATCGCGGTCCGGTTCGACCGGATCTGCTCGGTGCTGGAGTCTCTGGGCTATCTCAGCGCCGACGGCGGCCGGCAGGTGACCGAATCGGGCCGCATGCTCGCCAGGATCTACTCCGAACTCGACCTGGTCACGGCGGAGGCGGTCCGGGACGGGGTCTTCGACGGTCTGAGCGCTCCGCAACTGGCGGCCGTGGTGTCGAGCTTGGTCTACGAGGCGCGCGGCGACCGCAGGAGCCCCGCCCGGATGCCGGACCGGCGTTCCGAGGACGCCCAGATCCGGCTGCGGAGCATCTGGCGCCAGGTGTCGCTGTCCGAGCGTGACCACCGGCTGCCCAGCCACGACGAGCCGGACATCGGTTTCGCCGAGGCGATCCACGCCTGGGCCGCGGGCGCCGAACTGGCGGACGTGCTGTACCTGTCCGGGCTCACGGCGGGCGACTTCGTCCGCTGGGCCCGGCAGGTGGTGGACGCCGCCGGCCAGCTCTCCGACGCCGTCGGGGCGGGCCCGTTGCGTGAGGTGTGCCGCGAGGTCGTCCTCCGCGTGCGTCGTGGCGTCGTGGACGCGGCCCCGCTCGAGGACTGAGCCAGCGAGCGCCTCCGTTCCGGTCGTACGCCTGCGCTCGAGCAAGGGCGTTCGTCCGGAACGGAGGCGCGCGGCGTGACGCTAACCGGTTGCCA
>JAXGTK010000010.1:0-26716 GCA_040774965.1 Propionicimonas sp.
GACGCTCGCTCCTCAGGGACCGAACAGGCAACCACAACTCCCCCACCACCTCCCGAACAGCCCGCGGCCCCTCGCGACGCTCGCTGGCGCTCGCTCCTCAGGGACCGACCACCCCTCCGTTTCCTGAACAGCCCGCGACCCAGGAACAGGACCACACCACCCGACGCTCACCCCTCAGGGACCGAACGGGCACCACAACTCCCCACCGCCTCCTGAGGAGCTCGTGGGCGAGGAACGAGCCCACGAGCGTCACGAAGGACTTCCACGCGCCTCCGGGCTACAGGGACAGCTCGAGGTAGTCGACGCTGAAGACGAGGCCCGGGTAACGTCGGCCCGCCGTCACCGTGGCGAAGCCGAGGCGGCGGTACCAGCCGGCCAGCCGGGTGTTCTCGCCGATGATGCCGATCCGCAGGGTGGTCGCGCCCGCGTCCCGGGCCCGGCGGGCGGCTTCCGCGACGAGGGCCTCACCGTGACCGCGGTGCCTGGCGTCGGGGTGCACGGCAAGGTGACGCAGCCCCCAGGTGCCCGGGAAGCGCTGTGACGCCCCCGCGAAGGCGCAACCGACGATGCGACCGTCCTCCTCGGCGGCGAACAGTTGCATCGGTCTGGCCACCACGCGGGCCACTTCCCCGGGCGGCCAGAAGGCCGGGTTGGACGGTGTGTTGTCGGCCGTCAGCCCGAACTCGCCGACCTCCGTGCCGAATCCCGCGTGCAGCACGTCGAGGCACTCGCCGTACCGCGCCGGAGGAACGTCAATGATCGCCATGGATATAAGTCGATAAATGGCTAAGTAAGTAGATCGGCAATCCGCTCGAGATCTTCCGATCCCGCAAATTCGATCACTATCCGGCCCTTACTACGCCCTTCGCTGACCAGCACGCGCGTGTCGAGCTTCCCGGAGAGGTGCTGCTGGAGCTCCCGCGCGCTCGGGGAGAGCTCCACCTGGTGCCGGGCCCGGGGTGCGCGTTTGGCGCCGTGCTCCCCCACCGCAACAATCTCCTCGGCCGCGCGCACCGACAGTCCTTCGGCCACGATACGAGTGGCCAGGTGCTCCATGGCCGTCGCATCCGGCAGCATCAGGAGCGCTCTGGCATGGCCCGCGCTGAGCACCCCGGCCGCGACCCGACGCTGCACGGGCGCTGGCAGCTGCAGCAGCCGGATCGTGTTGGAGATCTGCGGACGCGAGCGCTTGATCCGCAGCGACAGCTCCTCCTGCGTGCAGTTGAAGTCGCTCATCATCTGTTGGTAGGCGGCTGCCTCCTCCAGCGGATTGAGCTGCGCGCGATGCAGGTTCTCGAGCAGGGCGTCGCGCAGCAGGTCCGCGTCCTCGGTGCGGCGGATGATCGCCGGGATCGTGGCGAGTCCGGCCTGCTGGGTGGCGCGCAAGCGGCGCTCCCCCATCACGAGTTCGTAGCCGCCCTCGTCCAACGGACGCACCACGACGGGCTGCAGCAGGCCCACCTCGGTGATCGAGGCGACGAGTTCGGCCAGCGCGTCCTCGTCGAAGACCGTCCGCGGCTGCCGCGGGTTCGGCCGGATCTCCCCGACCGGCACCTCTGCGAAGTGTGCGCCCCGGGGCTCCTGTGTCGCGACCTCGTCCTGGTGTGGGGCGAGCTCCGGGTCGGTGCGCTGCAGCAGGTCACCGAGACCTCGCCCGAGGCCGGTGTGCCGGGGGGTGTTCATGCGGACCTCTCCTCGTTCATCGCGGCCCCACGCTCGGCGATTTCCGCAGCTGCGTCGAGATAGGCCTGGGCTCCGGCGGACGCGGAATGGTAGGTGATGACGGACTGGCCGTAGCTCGGTGCCTCGGAGACCCGCACCGAGCGTGGGATCGCCGCCCGAAGGGTCTCCTCCGGGAAGTGCTCACGCACCTCGGCCGCCACCTGCGCCGCGAGCCGCGTGCGCCCGTCGTACATCGTGAGGAGGACGGTGGAGAGGGACAGGTGATCGTTCATGGACCCCTTGACCAGGTTGATCGTGCGCAGCAGTTGGGAGACGCCTTCCAGGGCGTAGTACTCACACTGGATGGGGATCAGGATCTCCTCGGCGGCCACGAGGGCGTTCAGGGTGAGCAGGCCCAGCGAGGGCGGGCAGTCGATGAAGACATAGTCGGGGGAGTACTTGGCGTTGAAGGTCCGGAGGGCGTACAAGAGCCGGCTCTCCCGCGCCGGTGTGGTGACCAGCCCGATTTCCGCGCCGGCAAGATCGATCGTGGCCGGGAGCACCCACAGGCCGTCCGACTCGGGGGAGGGCTGAACCAGGTTCTCGATGGGGGAGTTCGCGGTGAGCACCTCATAGGTGCCCTGGATTCCTTCGCGGTGCTCGATGCCGAGGGCCGTGGAGGCGTTGCCCTGGGGGTCGAGGTCCACGACGAGGACGTTCAGGCCACCCAGCGCCAGTGCCGTGGCCAGGTTGACTGCGGTGGTGGTCTTACCCACGCCGCCCTTCTGGTTGGCGATGACCAGGGTCCGGGTCCGGGTCGGCTTCGGCAGGGATGTTTCACGTGGAACGGAGGGGGTCATCAAGTCGTCCGGCTCGTCGCCGCGCGGCTCACCGAACTCCGGCTCGTCAAAGATGACGCGGCGCGGCGGTGGTGGGGGAGTGATCGTCATGGTTCTCCTGCAGGACGGACGTTTCACGTGAAACATCAGGATAGGGGCTCGGGGCGACAGCTCAGACCCGTCCAAGCACGATCACCCAGGTCGATTCGTCGGTGACCGGCACCGACAACTCCTGCACGGCTCCCGTCAGCCCCCGCCGTCGGAGTTCGCCGGACGCGGCCGCCAGTTCGTCCGGCGCCGTCGAACCCTTCAGAGCCACCAGGCTCCCCGAGCGACCCATCAACGGCTCACACCACTCGACCAGCCGAGGGAGCGGGGCCACCGCCCGGCACGTCACGACGTCGTAGGTGTCGCGGTGTTCCTCCGCGCGACCGCGCACCACCCGGACCCGGTCACCGAGCCCGAGTTCACCGACCGCCAACTCCAGGAAGCTCACCCGCCGAAGCAACGACTCCAGCAGCGTCACCCGCAGATCCGGACGCAGCACGGCCAGCGGAATCCCCGGCAGGCCGGCCCCGCTGCCCACGTCCACCACCGAAGCGTCGGACGGGAACAGCGACGCCCCCGCGACCGAGTTCAAAACGTGACGTTCCCAGAGCCGACCGCCCTCGCGCGGGCCCATCAGGCCCCAATCGATACCTCGACTTGACAATATGTCGACATACCGACTTATCGTCTCAAAACCCGGGCCGAACAGCTCAGCCCTGGCGTCCACGCGCTCAGCCCTTGGGCAGCACCACGACGCGGCGGTGCGGCTCCTCGCCCTCGGACTCGCTGACCAGACCGGCCTCGGCGACCGCGTCGTGAACGATCTTCCGCTCGAACGGATTCATCGGCGCCAGCCGGACCGGCTCCCCGGACTCCACCACCTCGGCGACCGCATCCTTGGCCAGCTCCTGGAGGACCTTCCGGCGCTTGTCACGGTGCCCGGCGACATCGAGCATGAGCCGGCTCCGGTGGCCGGTCTCGGTCATCACGGCCAGTCGCGCGAGCTCCTGCAGCGCCTCCAGCACCTCGCCGTCCTTGCCCACCAGCACGTCTCCGGAGGTCAGGATCGACACGTGCGCACGGCCTCCCTCGGAGTAGGTGTCGATGTCGCCGTCCAGGTCGGCGATGTCGAGCAGTTCCTCGAGGTAGTCCGCGGCGATCTCGCCCTCGTTCTCGAGCGCCGTCTCCTTCTTCGAGCGGGGGCCGTCCTCGTCGGCCTCCCCGGCCTCGGTCGGCTCGTCCACCGCAGTGGGCTCCTCCGTCGCGGTTTCGACCACCACGTCGTTGCTGTCTTCGGTCACGTTCTACTCCTTGTTGCTTACTGCTTGCGGGCGGCGCGGCTGTTCTTCCTCGGCTGCTGCCGCTGGATGACCTGGCGCTGGACGGTCGGCTCGGACGCGTCCTCCTTGCCGGCGGACCCGCCGGCGGAATCCTTGGTGCTCCCCGACGTCGTCGTCCCCGTGCCCTGGCGGGCCACCCGGGTCGGGTCGCTGGTCACGGTCGTGGCCGGCTTGCGGGCCCCGCGACGACGCGCGGCGATCTCGTCGGGGTCCTTGCCCCGGGCGCGCATCCGCTCCTCCCAGTCCACGTAGGCCGGAGTGCCCGGGGCCGGGTTGTTGTGGATCAGGATGTACTGCTGGCCCATCGTCCACAGGTTCGTGGTCAGCCAGTAGATCAGCACGCCGATCGGGATGTTGATGCCCATGAACAGGTACATGAACGGGAAGACGTAGAGCATCATCTTCTGCTGCTGCGCCATCGTCCCGGTCAGGGCCTCCGGCGGCATGTTCTTGCGCATCAGCTGCATCTGGGTGATGAACAGCACGATCGTCATCAGCACGACCAGCGTCGCGGTGACCCACTGGGTCGCCCCGAACCCCCCGGAGATCGGCCAGAACGTCGAGGACAGCTGTGCGCCGAAGATCGTCGCGTTGTGCAGTGACTCGGCAAGGGACAGGTCCTGCTGGAAGAAGTAACCCAGCGGCTGGTCCGGCGTCCGCGAAACGCTGTTCAGCACGTAGAACAGCGACAGGAAGATCGGCATCTGCAGCAGCAGCGGCAGGCAGGACGCCATCGGGTTGACGCCCTCCTCCTTGTACAGCTTCATCGTCTCCTGGCCGAGACGCTCCCGGTCGTGGCCGTACTTGTCGTTCAGCTCCTTGACCTTGGGCTGGATCAGCTGCATGTTCCGCGCCGAGTTGATCTGGCGCACGAACAGCGGGATCAGCGCCGTGCGGATCACGACGGTGAGCAGCACGATCGACAGCGCCCAGGTGCCACCCCAGTCGGGGTTCATGCCGAGGGAGCCGAGGAGCGAGTGGAAGCCCACCAGGATGCCGGACACCGCCCAGTACAGCGGCGTCATCATCGCACCGAGCATGCCGAGGAAGTCGTCCCACATGTTCAGCGGGAGCAGCAGCAGGATCACCGAGTTCATTTCACCTCATGGACGTGCGCGCACGCACGGTCGGCGGCCGGTCCGGCCGGTTGTGCTTTGGCCGCCTGCTCGGCGGCCCAGGCTTCAGCGGCCGGGGTACCCGGCACGGGGTCGTACCCGCCGGCGGCCCACGGGTGGCAACTGGCGACGCGTCGGGTGGCCAGCCAGGAGCCCTTCACCGCGCCGTGCACGCTGACCGCCTCCAGCGCGTACGCCGAGCAGGACGGGTAGTACTTGCACACGTTGCCGTAGAGCGGACTGATCACCAGGCGGTAGACCTTCAGCAGGCCGATCAGGATGTACTTCATGCCGCCAGCCGATCCAGGCAGGTCGCGAACGCGGAGGAGAAGTCGGCGGCGAGGTCGGCGGTGGTCGCCGGCGGCAGGGCCCGCACCACCACGTCCACGCTGAACGGGCTGGACGGAAGCGCTGCCGCAGCCAGGTGCCGCAGCCGCCGCTTCACCCGGTTCCGGTGCACCGCGTTCCCGACGGCCCTGGAGACGATGAAGCCCGCCCGCGAACTCGCGAGCGGGGTACGACGAGCATGCACGACAAGACTCGTGCGTCCACAGCGGACGCCCTGGCGCAGCGTGTCGCGGAAGTCACCGGCGTGGCGCATCCGCGACTCGGCGGGCAACACCCTCCGGGCCGGCTCAGCCGGCGAGACGGGTGCGGCCCCGGCGACGGCGGGCCGAAATGATGGCGCGACCGGCACGGGTGCGCATCCGCAGACGGAAGCCATGGGTGCGGCTGCGACGCCGGTTGCTCGGCTGGAAAGTGCGCTTGCTCACGCGAGTGCTCCCAAGTTCGTTGTTAATTCAGGACCAGATGCGCCCACCCGGGCGCACGAATGCCGCGACAGCGACTGCCCAACTCTACGCGGCGGCACCTGCCCGCGGCAAACCAGACGCCCCACGGACGACTCGTCGAGCCGACACGCCGTGCTGGCAGAATCTTCTTCTGAAAGTGTTTGCGCACCCACCCTGACCTTCGCTAGGTTGCTCTACGGCCACCGGGTAACCGTCACCCCGTGTTCGTGCACCCTCGTGCACAGTCTGTGGACAACCGTGTGGAAACCTGGCTGGGGCAGGTAGTGAAGGAGCCGAAGCAGGACCCATGTCGCAACCTCCCGGACCGAATGAACCCGTGGCCTCAGCCGACCTCGAGGCGGCGTGGTCGCACGTCTGGACCTCCTCCGACGCCTCCACCCGCGGATGGTTGCAGGGCATGCGGCCCGTCGCCATGCACGACTCCCTGGTCATTCTCGCCGTCCCCAACGAATTCACCCGCGACCGGGTGGAGAGCCGGCTGCGTCCGGTCATCGAGCACCAGTTCTCCGATTTCTACTCCCGCCCGATCCGCCTGGCGATCGACGTCGATCCGACCATCGCCGACGAGGAGCCGTCCCCCCTCGACGAAGAGCCTCCCGAGCCCGAGCCGCCGGTCACGCGCGCCTCGGCGGGACGCAACGGCGACCGGCTGAACCCCAAGTACTCCTTCGAGACCTTCGTGATCGGAAATTCGAACCGTTTTGCGCACGCGGCGGCGATCGCCGTCGCCGAGGCACCCGGCAAGGCGTACAACCCGCTGATGATCTACGGCGACTCCGGGCTGGGCAAGACGCACCTGCTGCACGCGGTCGGGCACTACATCCGCAACTACTTCGATCGCGTGAAGGTCAAGTACGTCTCCACCGAGGAACTCACCAACGACTTCATCAACGCGGTCTCCGACAACCGGACGGCCGAGTTCCGCCGCCAGTACCGCGACGTCGACGTCCTGCTGATCGACGACATCCAGTTCCTCGAGGGCAAGATCCAGACCCAGGAGGAGTTCTTCCACACCTTCAACACCCTCCACACCGCGCAGAAGCAGATCGTGCTCACGTCCGACCGGCCACCGAAGGCCCTCGAGGCACTGGAGCCCCGGCTGCGCAGCCGGTTCGAATGGGGCCTGATGACCGACATCCAGCCGCCCGACCTCGAGACACGGATCGCGATCCTGCGCAAGAAGGCGGCCGCCGAGCGGCTCACCGCCGGCCCGGACGTGCTCGAGTTCATCGCGTCCAAGATCCAGACGAACATCCGTGAACTCGAGGGTGCGCTGATTCGCGTGACCGCGTTCGCCAGCCTGAACCGCCAGGAGGTCGACCTGGCCCTGGCCGAGGTGGTGCTGCGCGACCTGATCCCGGAGGGTGCCGAGACGCAGATCTCCTCGACCGCCATCATGACCCATGTGGCCGACTACTTCGGGATCACGGTGGAGGAACTGTGTGGACAGAGCCGGACGCACGTCCTGGTGACGGCCCGCCAGATCGCCATGTACCTGTGCCGCGAGCTCACCGACCTCTCGCTGCCCAAGATCGGCCAGCTGTTCGGTGGCCGGGACCACACCACCGTGATGCACGCCGACCGGAAGATCCGCCAGTTGCTGCGGGAGCGCCGCAGCGTGTTCAACCAGATCACCGAGCTGACCAACCGGATCAAGCAGTCCCCGCTGCGCTGAGCCCCGGTCGAGCCGATCCCCGCCCCGGTCGGGACCGTCGGGACCTCCCCCGCCCGTCTGCTGCTCGAGCCTGAGGAGACCCCTTCACTGTTGGGCCGAAACACGGTCCGACCCCGCCCCGACCACGCGCCGTCCACCCCGTGTCCCCCGTGCGGGTGACATTGTGCACCGCTGTGGAAAAGTCGGGGGATAACTGGTGGTGACTGTGGAAGCGATCGACACCGCGACACTCCGTCCGCAGATCCTCCCCGTGTAGTTCCCGGTTTTCCACAGTGGCCCTCCACAGCCGACACGCCGTCTGAGAAGACCGTTCACCTGTTGTCCACGTGATCCACACCCGCTGTTACCACGACGAATTGATCCAGATCCCTCGAACTTCAAAGTCACGACGTGCACAGTGTGGGGAAACGCGCCATGAGCAACCCCTGACGGTCCGCGTCGATATGATCAACCGACCACGCGTGTGAGTTCTAGGGAGCAATGGTGAAGATCCGTCTCGATCGCGACGTCCTGGCCGAAGCAGTGCAGTGGGCGGCGCGCAGCCTGCCCACCCGTCCGAGCGTCCCGATCCTGGCCGGCCTGCTGGTGAAGGCCTCCGGTGGCCAGGTCGTGATGAGCAGCTTCGACTACGAGACCTCGGCCCAGATCACGGTCGCCGCGGACGTGACCGACGACGGCATCGCCCTGGTGTCCGGGCGACTGCTCGCAGACATCGCCCGGTCGCTGCCGAACCGGCCGGTCGACGTCACCGCCGACGAGACCCGGATGGAGCTGGTCTGCGGGACGGCCCGGTTCACCCTGCAGACGCTGCCGGTCGCCGACTACCCGGCGCTGCCCGAGATGCCGGAGGCCACCGGTGCGATTCCCAGCGAGGACTTCGCCAAGGCCGTCGGCCAGGTCGTGGTGGCCGCCGGACGCGACGAGCTGCTGCCGGTCTTCACCGGCGTCCGGATGGAGATCGAGGGGGAGACCCTCTCCCTGCTGGCCACCGACCGGTACCGGATGGCGCTGAAGGAGCTGGACTGGAACCCGCGCTCGACCCGTGGCGAGGGCGCGGCGCTGGTGCCGGCCCGGGTGCTGGCGGAGACTGCGAAGAGCATGACCGCGGGCGAGACGGTGACGTTGAGCCTGTCCGCCGCCGCGACGGGTGACGGCCTGATCGGTTTCGAGGGCACCGGCGCGGCCGGCGTCCGCCAGATCACGACGCGGCTGCTGGACGGCGAGTTCCCGAAGGTGCGGCACCTGATGAACGTGCAGGCGTCCGTCACCGTCCGCGCGAACACCGCCGAGGTGATCGCGGCGGTGAAGCGGGTGGGCCTGGTGGCCGAGCGCAACACGTCCCTGCGGATGCTGATCGGCGACGGCTCGATCACTCTCGAGGCCGCCACCGGCGACCAGGCGCAGGCCGTCGAGGCTCTCGAGGCCGTGGTGGAGGACACCACGGGGGCCGGGCTGTCGATGACCGCCGCGGGCTTCAACCCGCACTACCTGTCCGACGCGCTGGCCGCGCTGGACAGCCCCTACGTGCAGTTCTCGTTCACCCAGCCGGGCAAGCCGTGCCTGCTCACCGGCCTGAACGAGCTCGACGGCGAGCCGCTGATCGACTACAAGCACGTGATCATGCTCATGCGCCTGCCTGCGTGAGCCGACGTCCAACAGCGAGAGCCACCCACTTGCAGCGAGAACCAGCCCCCAGTGCTGGCCTTCGAACACACAGGGTGGCTCCCGGCGAGCTGAGGCCCTGATCCCGTGTTCGTCACCCACCTGAGCCTGGCCGACTTCCGCTCCTACACCGGCGCCGAGGTGCCCCTGGAGGCCGGCGTCACCGTGTTCACCGGGGCGAACGGGCAGGGCAAGACGAACCTCGTCGAGGCGGTGGAACTCCTGGCCACGCTGGGTTCGCACCGGGTGGCGTCGGAGGCGCCGCTGGTGCGCGCGGGAGCGGACCGTGCGATCGTCCGGGCCCGCGTCCAGGCGGCGCTCGACGACCCGCGCAGCCTGCTGCTCGAACTGGAGGTGATTCCGGGACGGGCGAACAAGGCGTCCCTGAACCGGTCTCCCCTGCGGCGGCCACGCGATCTGCTCGGCGCGTTGCGGGTCGTGCTGTTCAGCCCGGAGGACCTCGCGATCGTGAAGGGAGACCCGGGCGAACGGCGCCGGTTCATCGACGAACTGGTCGTGGCCCGCTGGCCGCGGCTGGCCGGCGTCCGTGCCGACTACGACCGGGTGGTGAAGCAACGCTCGACCCTGCTGAAGTCGTTGTCCGGTCGCGGCCCGCGGGCGGTCACCGACGACGTGGCCGCCACCCTCGACGTCTGGGACGGGCAACTCGCGGGGTTCGGCGCGGAGATCGTGGCGGCCCGGCTGGCGACCCTGGCCGACCTGCGTCCGCACCTGGTCGCCGCCTACGCCGACATCGCTCCCACCAACAACGTGGCGGGGGTCGAGTACAAGTCGTCGTCCGTCCCGTCCCCGCTGGTGGAGCTGGTCGAGACCTCGGAGGCCTCCGTGCCCGAGCTCGCCGACGCGCTCACCGAACGCATGCGTGAACGCCGCGGTGAGGAGATCGCCCGCGGCCTGTGCCTGGTCGGGCCGCACCGCGACGACCTCACCCTCACCCTCGGTGACCTGCCCACGAAGGGCTATGCGTCGCACGGGGAGTCGTGGTCGACCGCGCTGGCCCTGCGGCTGGCGTCCTTCGCCCTGCTCCGGGCCGACGGCGTGGAGCCCGTGCTGGTGCTGGACGACGTGTTCGCCGAACTCGACGAGACCCGCCGCGACCGACTGGCGGACCTCGTCGCCGGGGCGGAGCAGGTGCTGATCACCGCCGCGGTCGCCGCCGACGTCCCGGCACGTCTGGCGGGTCGCCGTTTCGCGGTGCAGGCTGGTGAGGTGCTGCACACGGTCCCCGGGGGCGACGATGGGTGACTCGCGCCCCGAGCACGACCCGCAGGGCATGGACGTCGCGAAGCGCGTCGCCCGGGCAGCCCGCGGCGCACCACCGCCCAGGCCGGCGAAGAAGCGTCCGGCCGGCCCACGCGCCGACGAGCCCACCCTGCTGGGCGACCTGCTCAGGGAGGTCATCGAGGAGGAGGGCTGGACGCGCGAGGTGAACGTCCACCAGTTGCTCGCCCGCTGGCCGGCGCTCGTCGGTCCTGTGAACGCCGAGCACTCCCAGCCGGTCGGCTACACGGACACGGTGCTCACCGTTCGCGCCGAATCGTCCACCTGGGCGACGTCGCTGCGCACGATCGCCCCGCAACTGGTGGCCGTGCTGAACGAGCAACTCGGCCAGGGCACGGTGAGCCGGGTCGTGGTGGTCGGTCCCGAGGCGCCGAGCTGGAAGAAGGGCCGCCGCTCGGTCCCCGGCCGGGGCCCGCGGGACACGTACGGCTGACTCTGTGACACGTTGAACTACAGGACCGGCCACGGTGTGGCCCATCCCGGCCCGCGTGGTCGTGCCGACGCGGCCGAGGATCTAGGGTCGACCTCGATGGACACCAAGACGCCGGGACGAACCGCGGCCGGGGACGGCCGGCGGCTGGTCGGCATGGGCGGGTTCAGCGCGCTGCTGCACCTGGCGGGCTGGGGCACGCTGCTCGGGCTGGTGGTGCCGCAGCAGCTCTCGCTGGGTGCCAGCCAGGTGTTCGGGATCGGGCTCGGGGTGACCGCGTACACCCTCGGCATGCGGCACGCGTTCGACGCCGACCACATCGCCGCGATCGACAACACCACCCGCAAGCAGCTCGCCGAGGGCGGGCGCCCGCTGTCGGTGGGGTTCTGGTTCTCGCTGGGCCATTCCACGATCGTCTTCGTCCTGGTCGCGTTGCTCTCCGCGGGAGTGAGCGCCCTGGCCGGGCAGCTCGCCGACGACGGCTCGCTGCTCCAGCAGGTGACCGGGGTGTTCGGGACGCTGGTGTCCGGCGTCTTCCTGGTGCTGATCGGGCTGGTCAACCTGGTGGTGCTGGCCCAGGTCGTCCGCGTCTTCGCCCGGATGCGGCGTGGCGAGGCGGACGAGACCCAACTGGAGGCCCAACTGCAGCGCCGCGGCCTGCTGGCCCGGTTCACCGGACGCGCCACGGGCATGGTCACCAGACCCTGGCACATGTACCCGGTGGGCCTGCTGTTCGGGCTCGGTTTCGACACCGCCACCGAGATCGGCCTGCTGGTGCTCGCCGCCGGTGCCGCCGCTGTGAGCCTGCCCTGGTACGCCGTGCTCACCCTGCCGGTGCTGTTCGCCGCGGGCATGTGCGTGCTCGACACCGTCGACGGGGTACTCATGTTCCACGCCTACGGCTGGGCGAACGCACGACCCGTCCGCAAGGTGTTCTACAACCTCACCGTGACCGGCCTGTCCGTGGCCGTCGCGCTGCTCATCGGCGGGATCGAGCTCATCGGGGTACTGGCCGACAAGCTGGACATCACCACCGGACCGCTGGCCGCCATCGCGTCCATCGACCTGGGCGATGTCGGCTACCTCGTCGTCGGCCTGTTCCTGTTCGCCTGGGTCGCCGCCGTCTCGGTCTGGAAGTTCGGACGCATCGAACAGCGCTGGACGACCTGAGCCGTCCCCGGTGCTCAGGCCCCGTCCGGCACGGCTCGGGCGTCCCCGTCGGTGTCCTTCCGGTGGGCGCGCCGCCGCAGGACGGCTTCCAGCACCGGGTCGGCGAGCAGCACGAGCAGCGACCAGAAACCGGCGCGCGGCACGGCGATCGCGATCAGCAGGGCGAGGACGAAGAAGCCGCTGGTGACCGGGAAGGGACGGGGCAGTCGTGGCGCCTCCGCGTCCTGCGGCCGGAGCAGTTCCGGGTGGTGGTACAGGCGCCACTGCAGGAAGAAGATGCACAGGCTCGAGGCGAGCATCGAGCCGATGTAGAGCGCCAGTTGCAGCGAGTCGGTCTGCATGGCTCCGACCATCGCGGTCACCACGGGCAGCCAGACAATGGTGAGCATCCAGGCGATGTTCAGCCACGCCAGCCCCGCGTCCTGGAACGCCGCCTGGCCGAACAGCCGGTCGTGGCTGCGCCAGAAGGTGGCGATGATCACGAAGCTGAGGGTGAAGGCGATCAGCTGGCCGTCGTGTTCGGCCAGGTACTCGCTCGTGGTGAGGCCGTCCCTCGCCGCCTCGCTGACCGACTCGAGCAGCGGCAGGATCAGCAGGGTCATCGCGATCGCGACCACGGCGTCGGTGAAGAACACGAGCCGCTCGACGGGCCGTGGCTGCGGGTTCGCCATCGCTCAGGCCTCCACCGTCGCGACGACCGATGGACGCAGGCCGCCACGCCACCACAGCAGGCCGGCTGCGGCGACGTGCACTCCGACCACGACCCAGAAGGCGGCGGAGGAGGCGCCCAGCACCCCGGTGAAGGCGAAGGTGACGTCCACCAGGCCGTGGTAGAGCGCGCAGACCAGCACCGCGCCCGAGCCGAGGTGGTACAGCCAGCTGAGGATCACGGACGTGGCCACGGTGAGCACCGCGAAGCCGGCGTAGGGCAGGCTGGACTGGAACGAGCCGTCGATCGCGAACAAGGGCAGGTGCCACACCGCCCAGAGCACGCCGACGGCGGCCCCGGCCGCCCCGCGGGGGAGCCACAGCTCCACCCGTGGCAGCAGGAAGCCCCGCCACAGCGCCTCCTCGGTGAGCCAGAACAGGGCCACCTCGATCAGGAGCGCGAGCGGAAGCTGTCCGGGGGACGTGGTCGGGCCGGCGTCCCCTGACAGCAGGACGCCGAGCCACACCACCACCGGGAGCCCGACGGCGAGGCCGGCCGCGGCCAGGTAGGGAACCCATCCCACCCGCCAGCGCAGCAGGCGGCCGAGCAGGTCGGTGAGCGCGGCCCGTCCTCCGCCGGCGGCGGCGCCGGCCAGGTAGGCGACCGGGAGCCCGATCCAGAACGCGAGCGACGGCGGCAGGTGCCAGCCGAGCAGCCCGTGCTGCTCGGCGATGGTCGTCGACCAGACCAGCCAGGGCAGCACGAAGGCCAGGAGCGAGGCCACGATGAGGCCGCGCCGGGCGTGGGTGAAGGCAGGTGCGTCCATCGACGCAGAGGCTAGCCAGCGGCGCGACTCGCCAACCATCAGCATTCCTTGCCCGGTCGGGCGCCGGGTCACGGCCGGTGTGGATCCCCGTGGGGCGTCCGCCGTGGGCGGATCCGCTGACAGCAGCGTCCGGACCGGTCGACGGCGGGACGGCGGCACGCTGGGCCCATGAGCGACGACACCACCCGGGTCCTGAACCTGGACCACCGCCTCGCCGAAGCCCTGTTCGAGCAGCGCACGATCCTGCTCGGCGAGCCGCTGGAGGACTACAACACCAACCGGCTGTGCAACGCCCTGCTGGTGCTGTCCGCGGCCGACCCGAGGGCCGACATCCGCTTCCTGATCAACTCCCCGGGCGGATCGGTGCCCGGCATGCTCGCGATCCGTGACTGCATGCGCGCGATCCCCAACGACGTGGCGACGATCAACCTGGGCAGGGCCTACAGCGCGGGCCAGTTCCTGCTGTCGTCCGGGACGCCCGGCAAGCGGTACGCGATGCCGCACGCCCGGGTGCTGCTGCACCAGGGGTCCGGTGGCATCGGGGGAACGGCGATGGACATCGCCATCCAGGCCGACGACCTGCGCAACACCAGGGACGTGGTGCTGGGCTGCATCGCCGAGGACACCGGCCAGCCGGGCGAGCGGATCGAGGCCGACTCCCGCCGCGACCGCTGGTTCAGTGCGCCCGAGGCACTCGAGTACGGCTTCGTCGACCACGTCGTCGGTTCCATCGACGAGGTGCTCCCGACCCGCGTCCACCCGGTCGGGCTGGGGCAGGCATGAGCAGCTACACGATTCCCTACGTCACCACCCGCACCAACGCGGGGGAGCGCACCGTCGACGTCTACAGCCGCCTGCTCTCCGACCGGATCGTCTACCTCGGCACCGGCATCGACGACGGGGTGGCCAACGCGGTGATCGCGCAACTGCTGCACCTGGCGAACGAGAACCCGGACGCGCCGATCTCGCTGTACCTGAACTCGCCCGGCGGCTCGATCCCGGCGACGCTGGCGATCTACGACGCGATGCAGTTCGTCCGGCCGGCGGTCGAGACCACGTGCGTCGGGCAGGTCGTGGCGTCCGCGGTGGTCCTGCTGGCCGGGGGAGCGGCCGGCGGGCGCCAGATCCTCCCGCACGGACGCGTCGTCATCCACGCGCCGGCCACCGAGGGCGGACGTGGCGCCGTCCCCGACCTCATCGTGGAGGCCGAGGAGGTGGCCCGGATCCGCGCGCTGCAGGAGGAACTGCTCAGCCGCCACACCGGACGCACGCCCGCCCAGCTGCGTGCCGACACCGAGCGCGAACTGGTCCTGACGGCGCAGCAGGCGCTCGAGTACGGCATCGTCGACCGGGTGCTCGTCCCGGCGGGGTGAACCCGGGCCCGGGGCGGGTCAGGCGGCGAGGCAGACCGGACCGCGGATGCGGCGCTGGCGTTCGGCGGCGCGCGAGGTCACGTCCGAGACCTTCAGCCGGAGGGCGCCGGCGACCGCGGCCAGCACCTCCGAGGACGGCTCCTTGAGCCCGCGCTCGACCTCGGACAGGTACTGCGCGGACACGCCGGCGCGTCCGGCGACGTCCACCAGCCGCTCCTCCCGGTCGAGCCGCTCCTCCCGGAGCTGCCCGCCGACGGCCTCGCGCCACAGCGGTTCCGTCCACGCGGCGTCCTCACGCCGGAACGGAAGCACCTCACCCATGGGGAAACGCTAGCCGCGGCGACCGCCGGACCGCGACGGGTCGCGTCACGCCCTCAGCGAACGACCACGCCGTAGACTCGCACGGTGCAGCCAGACAGCGAGCCGACCAGGACCCACCTCGTGGTGATGGGGGTCGCCGGCACCGGCAAGACCACCGTGGCCACCGCCCTCGCCGGGCGCCTGGGCTGGACGTTCGCCGAGGGCGACGACTTCCACCCCGAGGCCAATGTCGCCAAGATGAGCGCCGGCATCCCGCTGACCGACGACGACCGCTGGCCGTGGCTGGACCGGATCATCGCCTGGACCGCGCAGCAGGACGCGGCCGGTCAGGACACGGTCGTCACCTGTTCGGCACTGCGTCGCTCCTACCGCGACCGGCTCCGCACCGCGCCCGGCGCGACCGTGTTCGTCCACCTCGTCGGCGATCCGGAGCTGCTCGCCCGGCGGATCGGTGGACGCACCAACCACTTCATGCCGTCCTCGCTGCTGCCGTCCCAGCTGGCCACGCTCGAACCGCTCGAGCCCGACGAGCCGGGCGTCGAGGTGGACGTCGACGCCGACGTGCCCACGATCGTGGGGCGCGCCGTCGCAGCGCTGGGCCGCTGAGTCAGGCCGGTCCGGTCGACTCCCGGACGGTGAGGTGCACCTGCAGCTCGACCAGGCGCCCCAGCCGCGGCTCGGTGCCGCCGGCCAGCGCCAGCAGCAGGGCCGTGGCCTCGCTCCCGATCCGGCGAGTGGGCGCGGTCATCGTGGTCAGCGGGGGAGAGCAGAAGTCGGCGCCGAAGATGTCGTCGCAGCCGACCAGGCTCACCTCCCCGGGGACGCGCACCCCGCGCGCGGCGAACCGCTGCAGCATGCCGATCGCCAGCACGTCGTTGAACGCCAGGCCCGCGGTGGCGCCGGACGCGAGCAGGGCGTCCGCGGCGGCAGCGCCCGAGGACGGCTGCGGCACGTAGGGCCCGATCCGCACCATGTCCACGCCCAGGCGCCGGCCGGCGGCCTCGGCGGCCGCCCACCGTTGCCGGCTCGACGCGGAACCCTCCGGCCCGGCGACGTAGCAGATCCGCCGGTGGCCGTACGAGGCGAGGTGGTCCACGGCCTGGCCGTAGGCGGACGGGGTGTCGACCAGCACCGCGGGGATCTCGTCGATCCGGCGATTGACCGTGACGATCGGCAGCCGCCCGGCGAGGTCGCGCACCTGGTCGTCGGAGAGCCGGGTGGCGGCGAGGACGGCGCCCGCGCAGGAGCCGGCCAGGGCCTCGAGCGCGGTGAGCTCCGCGTGCGGCGACTCCTCGGTGTCGACCAGCAGCTGGGTGTAGCCGGAGTCGCGCAGGCGCTGCTGCGAGCCGCGGATCACCTCGAAGTAGAAGGGGTTGGTGATGTCGGGCACCACCAGCGCGACCGAGCCGCGTCCTGCCGGCGGGCGAGAACCGCGGTAGCCGAGGTCACGGGCCGCGTCGAGGACACGCTGGCGGGTGGCCGGGCTGATCCGGTCGGGGTTCGTCATCACGCGCGAGACGGTCGAGACGGCGACGCCGGCGCGCCCCGCGACGTCCCGCATGGTCACCGTGTGCCCGCCCATGACCCTCCTCTGGCAACGGCGTTGCCACCGTTGCCATTCTGGCATCAGGAGAGGGCGTCCAACTCCTGCGTGAGCCGGAGGACGGCGGGGGCGACCCCGGGCTCGGCGGCCAGGCCGAGGTAGCCGAGCACGGCGGCCACGGTGTCCTCCAGCGATCCGGCGGCCAGGGACGCCACAGCCGCCGTGTTCACGTCCTTCACCGGGGCGCCCGCGCCGCGCAGGTGCAGCGCCCAGGCGGCGACAGCGCGGCAGGCGCCCTCGGGCACGCGGCCGGCGGCGAGCTCTGCCCGCAGCGTGGGCACGATCCGCACCGGCAGCTTCAACGAGCCGTCGGAGGCGATCTGGGCCAGCGCGTGCCGGATGTTCGGGTTGTGGTAGCGCTCGAGCAGGGCCTCGCGGTAGGCGTCCAGCTCGTCGGCCGGCAGCGGCAGGTGCGCGCACGCCTCGTCCCACCACTGCTCCACCCAGCCACGGCAGCGCGGGTCGCCGATCGCGTCCGCGACGGTCTCGTGGCCGGCGATCGTCGCGGCGTAGGCGAGCAGCGAGTGCGACCCGTTCAGCAGCGCGAGCTTGCGCCGCTCGAAGGGCTCGACGTCGGGCACGATCCGGGCGCCCGCGTCCTCCCAGTCGGGGTGTCCGGCGGGGAACGTGCCCTGGATCACCCACTCCGCGAACGGCTCGGTGGGCACGGGCGCGGCGTCGGCGACCCCGAGGGCGGCCCGCACGGCGTCCCGGTGCTCGTCGGTGGTCGCCGGGGTGATCCGGTCGACCATGGTGGTGCCGAAGCCGACGTTGGCGTCGATCCAGTCGACCAGGGCCGGGTCCACCGCCGCGGCGAGGTCGTGCACCACGCGGGCCAGCACGGCGCCGTTGCCGGACAGGTTGTCGCAGGAGACGAGCGCCAGCGGCCCGAGCCCGGCCGCGCGGCGGGCCAGCAGGCCGGCGGCGACCCGTCCGGGAGCGGTGTGGACGGGACGCCCGGGCGAGGTGCGCAGCGTCGCGATGTCCGCCGCGACGGCGGGATCGGCCGGGTCGAGCCCGCCGTCGCGGCCGCGGCGGTACCCGGCCTCGGTGACGGTGAGGGTGACGATGGCGAGCGCGGGGGAGCGGAAGTAGCCGAGCAGCGCGGTGTGCTCGTCGGCGGCGTGCACGGCCGAGAGGCTCGAGATCACCTCGAACTCGTCCCCGGCCGCGCCCCGGGTGATCAGCGTGTACAGGCCGTCCTGCGGACGCAGCGCGTCGGCGATCGCGGCGGAGCGTCCCGTGAACGCGGCGATGCCCCACTCTGCGGCGTCCGGCGCGTGCTCGGTGTACCAGGCCTGGTGGGCCCGGAAGAAGTTGCCGACACCCAGGTGCACGATCCGCACGGGGGCGGCCGGACGCCCGTGCCGGGCCCGGGAGAGGGTGTGGACGGCTGCGGTCACAGCCGGAACGCCCTGCGGGGGTTGCCGGTGACGAGTTCGCGGGCGGTCTCGAAGGCCTCGTCGGTGCTGAGCCGGTGTTCGGCGACGAGGCGGGCGAGGTAGCCGGCGTCGACCCGGCGGCTGAGGTCGTGCCGGGCCGGGATGGACAGGTACGCGCGGGTGTCGTCGATGAAGCCGGACGTCCGGGTGAACCCCGCGGTCTCGGTGACGGCCGCGCGGAAGCGCGCCATCGCCTCGGGCGCGTCGATGAACCACCACGGCACCCCGACGAACACGCTCGGGTAGAACCCGGCCAGCGGGGCGAGTTCGCGGGCGTAGGTGGTCTCGTCGATGGTGAACAGCACCACCTGGAAGCCCGGCGAGGTACCGAACGCGGCCAGCATCGGCTGGACGGCCCGGGTGAACTCGGCCCGCAGGGGGATGTCCGCACCGACGTCGGCGCCGAACCGGGCGAAGGTCGCGGGGTGGTGGTTGCGGTACACCGCCGGGTGCATGGTGAGCACCAGCCCGTCGTCGGCGGCCATCCGGGCCTGCTCGAACATCAGGGCGCGGCGCAGGGTGTCGGCCTCGGCGGTCGTGACGGTGCCGCGGCGGGCCAGCGCGTAGAGCCGTTCGGCCTCGGCGGCGTCCAGCGGTTCGACCCGGGCGTCGGCGTGGGAGTGGTCGGAGGAGACGGCGCCGCGGGCCTTGAAGTACGCGCGCCGGTTCTCCATCGCGGCGAGGAAGCCGGCGTAGGTGCCGGTGTCGGTGCCGCTGACCTCGCCGAGCCGGTCGACGAGGATGTTCCAGTCCGCGCGGGCCGGCTCGAGGTAGGCGTCCGGACGGAAGGTCGGCACGACCCGTCCGGCGAAGGTCGGGTCGGCGGCCAGCCGGGCGTGGTGCCCGAGGTCGTCGCAGGGGTCGTCGGTGGTGGCCAGGAATTCGATGCCGAAGCGCTCGTACAGCGCGCGCGGCCGGAAGGCGGGGGTCGCGAGGCGCTCGGCGATCGCGTCGTACAGCGCGTCCGCGGTCGCGGCGGACGGGGTGAGGTCGAGCCCGAAGATGTCGGCCAGTTCGGATTCCAGCCAGAACCGCACCGGGGTGCCGCGGTACAGGTGCCAGTTGGCGCACAGCGTCCGGAACGCCTCGCGGGACTGCTCCGGGGTGAACCCGGCCTGCCCGACCCCGAGGTGCTCCAGCGGGACGCCGCTGGCGTGCAGCAGGCGGGTCACGTAGTGGTCGGGGGTGATCAGGAGCGAGGTCGGGTCGGCGAACGGCTCGTCGTCGGCCAGCCACTGCGCGGGGACGTGCCCGTGGGGCGAGAAGATCGGCAGGTCGCGGACGCTGTGGTAGATCTCCCGCGCCAAGGGCCGCAGGGCGGCATCGGGCGGCAGCATCCGGTCGGGGTGCGCCTCGAGCCGGGTCGGAGTGCTCAGCAGGCTGGTCATGCCGTCCATCGTGTCCGCCGGGGCCGTCCCGGCAAACGCGTTGCCGGGTGTTGCCATCACGGGGACGGTTCCGAACGGTCCGGCTTTTCCACAGTTTTGAACGCGTTCAAGCCAATTGTGGATAACCCGGACCGTTCGGAACCGTCCCCGAGCCGGGTTGCCGTTCCGGCACCGCGTTGCCGGGAGTTGCCGGCGGTGCTTGCCGGTCCGCGGACGCCGGGGGCAGGGTGGGGCCATGAGCGAGCAGGTCGCAGAACTCGCCGCGGGCGCCGCGCTGCTCGGCGGCCCCGGCACCACCCTCACCGCGGACGAGCTGCGCGGCTTCGTCCGCGAACAGCTGGACGCCGCCGGCCTGGACGGGAAGAGCGTCTGCCTCGTCATTCCGGACGGCACCCGCTCCAGCCCGCTGCCGCTGCTGCTGGACGCCGTCTGCTCGACGCTCGCGGGCCGCGTCACGAAGCTCACCGCCGTCGTCGCGCTCGGCACCCACGTGGCGATGAGCGAAGCCGCCCTCGCCCACCACCTCGGTTACGCGGAGCGGGGCCTGGCCACCACCTACCCCGGGCTGTCCGTGCTCAACCACGAGTGGTGGACGCCGGAGACGTTCGTCGAGCTCGGCGAGATCAGCGCCGAACGGGTGAACGAGCTCAGCGGCGGGCTGCTCGCCGTCCCGGCGACCGTGTCACTGAACCGGGTGGTCGTCGAGCACGACGTCGCACTCGTGGTCGGGCCGGTCTTCCCGCACGAGGTCGTCGGCTTCTCCGGCGGCAACAAGTACTTCTTCCCCGGCATCGCCGGTCCCGAGATCATCGACCTCACCCACTGGGTCGGTGCTCTGATCACCAGCGCCGAGATCATCGGGACGCTGGCCGTCACGCCGGTACGGGCCCTGATCGATGAGGCCGCCGCGATGATCCCCTCGCGGAAGCTGGCGCTGTGCGTGGTGGCGAAGTCCGGCAGCCACGACCTGCACGCCGCGTCCTTCGGCGACACGAGGGCGGCCTGGGCCGCGGCCGCGCAGGTCTCCGCGCAGACCCACGTCCGCTACCTCGACGCGCCGGTGAAGCGGGTCGTCTCGCTGATCCCGGAGAAGTACGAGGACATCTGGACGGCCGCGAAGGGCTTCTACAAGCTCGAACCGGTGGTCGCCGACGGCGGCGAGGTGATCCTCTACGCACCGCACGTCAGCGAGATCTCCTTCGTCCACACCGAGATCTACGACATCGGCTACCACTGCCGCGACTACTTCGTGAAGCAGTGGGACCGGTTCTCGGGCGTCCACTGGGGGGTGCTCGCGCACAGTACGCACCTGCGCGGCGCCGGCACCTTCGACGAGGTGGACGGGGAGCACTGCCGCGTCGACGTGACGCTGTGCACCGGGATCGACGAGGCGCGCGTCCGGAAGGCGAACCTCGGCCACCTCGACCCGGCCGCCTTCGACCTCGCCGCCTACGAGGCGGACCCGGACACCATGGTCGTGCCCAACGCGGGGGAGACCCTCTTCCGGCTGCGCTGAGCGGTCGAACCGCGCACCTTCAGCTGCACGGGCACCACGAGCGCCTCGGTGCTGCGGTGCTTCGCGCCGCTGATCAGCGCCACCACGTTCTTCACCGCGGTGACGCCCATCTGCCGCATCGGAGCGGCGACCGTGGTCAGGGTGGGCAGCGAGATCCGGGAGATCAGGATGTCGTCGAAGCCGATCACGCTGACCTGTTCGGGGACGGCGATCCCCTCCCGCAGCAGGCCGTGCATCACCCCGACCGCGATCAGGTCGTTGTACGCGATCACCGCGGACGGCGGCTTCTCCCGCAGCGTCCGTGCGGCCGCCAGCCCGCCCTCGAAGGTGGGCAGGCACGGCCCGACCCGGGTGATCACCAGGCCGGCCCGCGTCCCGTGGTCGCGCAGTGCGCGGAAGCGGACGCCGTCCGCCCAGGACGCCTCCGGGCCGGCCACGTAGGTGGCGGCCTCGTGGCCGAGGTCGTACAGCAGCTCGACCACCGCGTGGGCGCCGCCGTCGTTGTCGGTGACGACGCTCGGCACGTCGACCAGGGCGCGGTTCAGCACCACCATCGGACGCTGCTTCGCGATCGTGCGCAGCGCCGAGTCCGACATCCGCGAGCTGCCGATCACGAAGCCCTCGACGACGGGGACGAGCCGCTCCAGCGTGGCGCGCTCCCTCGCGCTGGACTCGCGGGAGTCGGCCAGCAGGATCTCGTAGCCGGTCTCGGTGGCGGCCAGTTGGGCACCGCGGATCAGCTGGGAGTAGAACGGGTTGGCCACGTCGGAGACCATCAGGCCGAGCATCCGCGTCCGGGCGGTGACCGGAGCCTGCGTGACCGGGTTCGCGCGGTAGCCGAGCTGGTCGGCGACCTGCCGGATCCGGGCGGCGGTGTCGGCGTTCACGCGTCCGGGACGCGCGAACGTGCGGCTCACCGTCGATGGCGCCACCCCTGCGGCCTTCGCCACGTCGTAGATGGTGACCGGGGTGCGTGGCTGCTCCGTCACGCGCACAGCCTACGGCCGGGCGGTCGACGGCGTCGCGCGCCGGGCAACCGGCGGCAACGCCTTGAGTGGAGCCCGGTGGGCTGGTTGATTGGAGGCGTACCGAGCAGCAGAACCCCACAGGAGTGATCGATGACCTCTGACCCCACCGCCACCGCCGACATCGGGGTGGTCGGCCTCGCCGTGATGGGCAGCAACCTCGCCCGCAATTTTGCCCACCACGGGCACACCGTGGCGCTGTACAACCGCACCGCGTCCCGCACCCACGACCTGGTCGCGCAGCACGGTGGCGAGGGGGCGTTCGTCCCGTCCGACGACCTCAAGGGGTTCGTGGCGAGCCTCAAGCGTCCGCGCCGGATGATCCTGATGGTGAAGGCCGGGGCCGCGACGGACGCCACGATCGACGCCGTCGTGCCGCTGCTGGAGCCGGGCGACATCATCGTGGACGGCGGCAACTCCCACTTCTCGGACACGATCCGCCGCGAGGCGGCGCTGAAGGAGAGGGGGCTGCTGTTCGTCGGCGCCGGCATCTCCGGCGGCGAGGAGGGCGCCCTGAACGGGCCGGCGATCATGCCCGGCGGGCCGGCGGAGTCATATGCCAGCCTCGGCCCGCTGCTGGAGTCGATCTCGGCGCACGTGGACGGGGTGCCGTGCTGCACCCACGTCGGCCCGGACGGCGCCGGCCACTTCGTGAAGATGGTGCACAACGGCATCGAGTACGCCGACATGCAGCTGATCGGGGAGGCCTACGACCTGCTCCGGCAGGGGCTGGGCGCCTCGCC
Organism: Propionicimonas sp.; assembly: GCA_040774965.1. Lineage (GTDB taxonomy): Bacteria > Actinomycetota > Actinomycetes > Propionibacteriales > Propionibacteriaceae > Propionicimonas. The sequence goes on from JAXGTK010000010.1 coordinate 22,942, forward strand.
GGCGGAACTGGCCGGCATCTTCGCCGAGTGGAACGCCGGCGACCTGGAGTCGTTCCTGATCGAGATCACCGCCGAGGTGCTGCGCCACACGGACGCGGAGACCGGCCGTCCGTTCATCGACGTCGTGGTGGACCAGGCCGGCCAGAAGGGCACCGGCCGCTGGACCGTGCAGAGCGCGCTCGACCTCGGCGTCCCGGTGACCGGGATCGCGGAGGCGACCTTCGCCCGCGTCCTGTCCAGCTCGCTGCCGCAGCGCGAGGCGGCCCGAGCCGTGCTGCCGGCGGACGCCGCGCCGATCGCGGTGGACGACCGCGCCCGGTTCATCGAGGACGTGCGGCTGGCGCTGTATGCGTCCAAGGTGGTCGCGTACTCGCAGGGCTTCGACCAGATCGCAGCGGCCAGCGCGGAGTACGGCTGGAACGTCGAACGTGGCGCGATGGCGCGGATCTGGCGGGGCGGCTGCATCATCCGGGCCCGGTTCCTGAACCGGATCACCGAGGCGTACGAGCGCGACCCCGGCCTGGCGCTGCTGATCGCGGACCCCTACTTCGCGAAGGCGGTCGCCGACGGGCTCGCGGCCTGGCGCCGGGTCGTGGCGCAGGCCGCGTTGAGCGGGGTGCCGGCGCCGGCGTTCGCGTCCAGCCTGGCCTATTACGACGGGCTTCGCGCCGAGCGCAGTTCGGCCGCGCTGATCCAGGGCCAGCGCGACCTGTTCGGCGCGCACACCTACGGCCGGGTCGACAGGCCCGGCACCTTCCACACGCTGTGGTCCGGCGACCACACCGAGGTCGAGGCCTGACCGGACGGCGCCGGACCGAATTGGGGACGGTTCCTGATTCGGTCCACCTCGTCGCGGACCGTATCAGGAACCGTCCCCGATCTGGTCCAGCCGGGTTGACCGGGGATCCCGGATCGGGTGTTGTGGTGCGAGCATGAGGAGGTGGACATGACCACGGTGCTGGGCGACGACGTCGCCGAACTGGCCGGACGCGTCGAGGCGCGGATCGGGACGCCGGAACGGCTCGGCGTGGCGTTCTCCGGCGGCGTGGACTCCTCGGTGCTGCTCGCCCTCGCCACGCGCGCACTCGGTCCGGACCGGACGCTGGCGATCCTGGGGGTGTCGGCGAGCCTGGCCGCGTCCGAGCGCAGGGCGGCCCACGAGGTGGCCGCCGGGATCGGCGCGCCGCTGGTCGAGCTGGCCACCCACGAGCTGGAGAGCGCGGAGTACCGGGCGAACGGGCCCGACCGCTGCTTCCACTGCAAGACCGAGTTGTTCAGCCGGATCGACGACGAGGTGGCCGCCCGCTACGGCCTGACCGCAGTCGCCTACGGCGAGAACGCGGACGACGCGGTGCGGCCCGACCGCCCGGGCGCGCAGGCGGCGACGAACCACCGCGTGCTGCGTCCGCTGGCCGAGGCCGGCCTGGGCAAGGCGGACGTGCGCCGCGTGGCCCGGGCCCTCGGACTGCCGTCCGCGGACAAGCCGGCCGCGCCGTGCCTGGCGTCCCGGATCCCGCACCACGAGCCGGTGACCGCGGAGAAGCTGCGCCAGGTCGAGGACGCCGAGGAGGTGCTGCACGGCCTCGGCTTCACCGAGGCACGGGTGCGCCACCACGGCGAGATCGCCCGGATCGAGCTGCCCGCGGACGACCTGGTCCGCGCGGTCGGCGAGCCGGTGCGGACGACCCTGCTGGCGGGCGTCCGGGCCGCGGGCTTCCGGTTCGTCAGCCTCGACCTGGCCGGAGTGCAGTCGGGCGCGTTCACGCTGCCGCTGGTGACCCGTGGCTGACCCCGCCTGGCAGCCGCCCGAGGAATTGCGCGCGATCGCCGACCTCGACCTCGACCGGACGGAGCGCCGCGGCTACCCGGAAGCCGTCTACTGCGAGGGCAAGACGCCGGACCAGTTGCGCACGATCGCGGCCGCCCTGCGGGAGAAGGACGCCCGCACGATCTTCACCCGGGCGGACGCCGAGCGCGCGACCGTGATCCTCGACGTGCTGCCCGACGCCGGCCACGACCCCGGGTCCCGCCTGCTCTGGTGGCCCGCCGCGCCGCCCGCGCCGTCCGGCGGCCTCGTGGTGGGGGCCGCGGCCGGCACGTCCGACCTGCCGGTGGCCCGGGAGGCCCGGCGGACGGCCGAACTGCTCGGCCGGCGCACCGAACTCGTCGCGGACGTCGGGGTGGCGGGCCTGCACCGCGTCCTGCGCCGGCTCGACCTGTTGCGCAGCGCGGCGGTGGTCGTCGTCGTGGCGGGCATGGACGGCGCCCTGCCCAGCGTCGTCGCGGGCCTGGTCAGCGCCCCGGTCGTGGCGGTGCCCACGTCGGTGGGCTACGGCGCGTCCTTCGACGGCCTGGCTGCGCTGCTCACCATGCTCAACGCGTGCGCGCCCGGCGTGGCCGTGGTGAACATCGACAACGGCTACGGCGCCGGTCACCTCGCCGCCAAGATCGCCGCGCCCGCTCAGGGGAGCGGCGCCCCCACCACATAGCCCGCCGCGGACGCCACCCGTTGCGCGAGGCCGAGCGCGTCGCGCTGGGAGGTGCCGCGCAGGCGGGCCAGGGTGGCGACGTCCTCGAACTCGGGAGTCGCGCTGGTCACCACGGGCCCACGCAGGCCGAGCTTGATCCGTACCGGTACCCCGTCCACGTCCACGGTGCGCGAGGTCCGCTCCAGCACCGTACGCGTCACGGTGTGGCGCCGGACGCCGAGGGTCGGCACCAGCCCGAACACCAGCTCGACCAGGGCGTCGGTCCCGGCCGCGCCGGTCAGCAGGCTCAGCGTGTGCGCGGGGCGTCCCTTCTTCATCACGATCGGGGTGAGCCACGCGTCGGCGGCCCCGGCGTCGATCAGGTCGGTGAGGACGCCCGGCCACAGGCGGGGGTCGAGGTCGTCGACGTTCGTCTCGACCAGCACCATCGTGGACGCGTCGGGCGCGCCGGCGGGAGCTCCGAGCACCACCCGCACGACGTTCGGCCGTCCCTCGACGTCCCGGGTGCCCGCGCCCACGCCGACCGCGTCCGGGACGAGGTCGGGCAGGTCCTCACAGCGCAGGGCGAGGGCCCGCACCAGGGCCATCCCGGTCGGGGTCGCGAGCTCGCCGTCGCCGCCGGAGCGCACCCGCCAGCCGAGCGCGAGCTCGGCCACCGCGGGCACAGGGACGGGGATCAGCCCGTGCGCGGCCCGCACCGACCCCGAACCCAGGGCGACCGGGCCGGCGCTGACCGACGCCACCTCGAGGTCCTCCAGGGCGGCGCACACACCGACCACGTCGGCGATCGAGTCCCAGGCGCCCACCTCGTGGAAGTGCACCCGGTCGGGGTCGATGCCGTGCGCCCGTCCCTCCGCCGCGGCGAGGGCCGCGAACGTGTCGTGGGCCCGCGTCCGGACCCGCTCGGGCAGGTCGGCGGACGCCAGCATCTCGCGGATGTCGCTCCAGTGCCGGTGGTCGGGGCTCTCGATGAGCGGGGCGACCTCCACCTTGGTGGCCCGCTGGCCGGCCCGGCCCACCTCCTGCGCGCTCAGCGTGACGGTGCCCGGCGCGACCGCGTCGACGGCCGCCCCGATGCGGCCCAGGTCCGCGCCCGCGTCCACGAGTGCCCCGAGGAGCATGTCGCCGGCCACCCCCGCCGAGGCGTCGATCCAGGCGTGGCGTGGTGATTCGGTGCCTGCAGTGCTCACCTGCGCACGATACTTCCTGCCGACGTGGGGCCGATAACGGAACCGCCCCCGTCCCGGCCCGCCCCCAAACGCGGGCCGGGGCATGTTGGGGGCCCC
>JAXGTK010000011.1:0-26332 GCA_040774965.1 Propionicimonas sp.
GCCGCGATCCGCCAGGACACCTCGTCCCACGCCTGGGCGAGGTCGCGCAGGTCCTCGTCGAGCACCACGGTCCCCGGGGAGGCGTCACCGTCCCCGGTCCCTGGGGAGTCCCCGGGGGGTGTCGTTCCACCTTCCCCGGTCCCTGGGGAGTCCTCGGGGGATGCCGGGTCACCTTCCCCGGTCCCTGAGGAGCCCCCGAGGAACGAGGGGGCGTCACGAAGGGCCGGATCGTCGACGGCCCCGGTGGTTCCGCCGGGCTCGACCACCCGGACGCGCCGGTCGCCGGTCGCACGCCCGACCACCGAGCTGAGCCCACCCAACCCGTGGGACGCGAGTACCTCGAGCACCCGTGCCCGGTCGGCGGGGTCGATGCCGAGCACGACGCCGAGTTCCTCGCTGAACAGTGCCGCGACGGAGCCCACGTCCAGGCGCACCCCGGTCGCCCCGGCGAACGCCATCTCGCACACCGTGGCCCACAGACCGCCATCCGATCTATCGTGATAGCTCGTCACGAGTCCTTCGGCGCGCAATTGCCGCAGGGCGGAGCCCAGCGACACCAGCCGCGCCGGATCGTCCAGGTCGGGCACCTCGTCACCGAACTGCCCGCTCACCTGGGCCAGCATCGATCCGCCGAGCCGGTCCCTCCCCGCACCGAGGTCGACCAGCACCAGTTCCGAGCCCGGGCGCAGTTCCGGCGTCCACGTGCCCGCGACCGAGTCCAGGGACGCGAACGCGGAGACCACCAGCGAGACCGGCGAGGTCACCTGCTTCTCCGCGCCGGAGGCGTCCGTCCAGCGGGTGCGCATCGACAGCGAGTCCTTGCCGACCGGGATCGAGATACCCAGCGCCGGGCACAGCTCCATCGCGACCGCCTGCACGGTGTCGTAGAGCGCGGCGTCCTCGCCCGTCTCGCCGCATGCGGCCATCCAGTTGGCCGACAGCTTCACCCGGGGCAGCTCGACCGGGGCGGCGAGCAGGTTGGTCAGGGCCTCGCCGACCGCCATCCGTCCGGACGCCGGTGCGTCCACCGCGGCCAGCGGCATCCGCTCGCCGGAGGCCATCGCCTGGCCGGCGAGCCCGGTGTAGTCGCTCAGCGTGACCGCGACGTCCGCGACCGGCACCTGGTGCGGCCCGACCATCTGGTCACGGTGGTCGAGCCCGCCCACCGTGCGGTCGCCGATCGTGATCAGGAACCGCTTGGACGCCACGGACGGGTGCCGCAGCACCGCGTACGCCGCCTCCCGCACGTCGACGCCGGCCAGGTCGAGCGGCGGCGCCGAACGGGCGATCCGGGCCACGTCGCGGGTCATCCTCGGCGGTTTGCCGAGCAGCACCTCCATCGGCATGTCGATCGGGCGGTCGTCGTCGGCGGAGTCCTCCGACCCCGGCGCGAGCACCAGCTCGCCGTCGTCCCGGGCGACGCCGACCACGGCGAACGGGCAGCGCTCGCGCTCGCACAGCGCGGCGAACCGTGCCAGCGAGCCCGGGGCGATCGCCAGCACGTAGCGCTCCTGGCTCTCGTTGCTCCAGATCTCCTTCGGCGCCAGCCCGGACTCCTCCAGCGGCACCGCGGACAGGTCGAACCGCGCGCCCAGCCCGGCGTCGTCCACCAGTTCGGGGAAAGCGTTGCTCAGACCGCCCGCGCCGACGTCGTGGATGGCCAGGATCGGGTTGTCCTCGCCGAGGTTCCAGCAGTGGTTGATCACTTCCTGGCCGCGGCGCTGGATCTCGGGATTGCCCCGTTGCACGGAGTCGAAGTCGAGCTCTGCGGCGTTCGCGCCGGCTGCCATCGAGGACGCCGCACCGCCGCCCATGCCGATCCGCATGCCCGGCCCGCCCAGCTGGATCAGCAACGATCCGGCCGGGTAACGGATCTTGGTCGTCTGGGACGCCCGGATCGCGCCCAGGCCTCCCGCGCTCATGATCGGCTTGTGGTAGCCGCGGCGCACCCCGTCCACGGTCTGCTCGTAGACCCGGAAGAAGCCGCCCAGGCCGGGACGGCCGAACTCGTTGTTGAACGCCGCGGCGCCGAGCGGGGCCGCGGTCATGATCTCCAGAGGGGACGCGATGTGGTCGGGGGCGCCGTAGTCCTCGGCCTCCCACGGCTCGCTGGTTCCGGGCAGCCGCAGGTTCGACACCGCGAAGCCGGTCAGGCCCGCCTTCGGTTGCGAACCGCGCCCGGTGGCCCCCTCGTCGCGGATCTCGCCGCCCGAGCCGGTCGCGGCGCCCGGGAACGGGCTGATCGCGGTCGGGTGGTTGTGGGTCTCCACCTTCATCAGCACGTGCACGTCGTCGGGACGGGCGCTGTAGCGGCTCGGCCCGTCCGTGCCCTCCGGCGCCCAGCGGGTGATCGGCCCGCCCTCCATGATCGAGGAGTTGTCGGAGTAGGCGACCACGGTGTGCTGGCCCGCGACGGCCTCGGTGTGCCGGATCATGCCGAACAGGGAGCGCTCCTGGGGCACGCCGTCGATGACGAAGTCGGCGTTGAAGATCTTGTGCCGGCAGTGCTCGGAGTTGGCCTGGGCGAACATGGTCAGTTCGACGTCGGTGGGGTTGCGGCCCAGCGTGGTGAAGGCGTCCACGAGGTAGTCGATCTCGTCGTCGCTCAGGGCGAGGCCGAAGGTGGTGTTGGCGTCCTCGATCGCGGTGCGGCCCTGCGCGAGCACGTCGACGTGGGCCATCGGCTCCGCGTCCCGCTCCTCGAACAGGGCGGCGGACGCGTCCACGTCGGCGAACGCGGACTCGGTCATCCGGTCGTGCAGGAGGGTGGCGCAGGCATCCCTCCCGGTGGCGGTCAGGAGGGCGTCGGAGGCGATCGTGTACTCGGTGACACGCTCCACCCGGCGGATCGGCACCCCGCAGCTGTGGGCGATGTCGGTGGCCTTGGACGCCCACGGCGACAGCGTGCCGAGCCGGGGAGCGACCACCACGACCGAAATGTGGGCGCCGGACGCCACCGGTCCGGCGGCCGGGCCGTAGGTGAGCAGCCGGCGGACGGTGTCGGTGGTGGTCGCGTCGAGTGCTGCGTCCGAGGCCACCCAGTGCACGAACCGGGCGCTGACGTCCGTCACGCCCGCAGCGGCCCCCGCCAACCGCCGGACGAGCGCCGCGGCGCGGAACGCCGACAGCGCGTTCCCGCCCCCGAAGCTGGTCAGGACGTGCGCGGTCGGAGCGGGCATGGGACCTCCGGATCTGCTGGACGGCGGCTACAGGCTAACGTCCCGGCGTCCGTCCGGCCGGGTGGTCGGGCCTGCCGAGACGGTGGGTGACGTTTGCCACCGAACTCGGTGGCAAACGTCACGCACTCTGCGCCTGCAACGAGTCCGGCGCGGTCCACACTTCCTTCTGCGTCGAGGGCGCCGTCCGCTGGACCCCCTGAGGCGGGCGGGGCCGCCCGGCTACGCTGACGCCGTGCTCGACGCCCCGTTCCACACCGGCAAGGTCCGCAGGCTGTACCACTGGACGGACGACCGCATCCTGATGGTGGCCACGGACGCCATCTCCGCCTACGACCACGTGCTGGCCACGCCGATCCCGGACAAGGGCGCGATCCTCACCCAGCTGTCGCTGTGGTGGTTCGACCAGCTGGCCGACCTGATCCCGAACCACGTGGTCTCGACCGAGGTGCCCGACGAGGTCGCCGGGCGGGCGATCATCGTCGAGCAACTGGACATGGTGCCGGTCGAGTGCGTGGCCCGCGGCTACCTCACCGGTTCCGGCTGGGCCGAGTACCGGGCGTCCCGCTCGGTGTGCGGCGTCGACCTGCCCGCGGGGCTGGTGGACGGCTCGATCCTGCCCGAGCCGATCTTCACCCCGGCCATCAAGGCGCCCATGGGCGAGCACGACGAGAACGTCGACTTCGACACCATCGTCGCGTTGCACGGCGAGGCGCTCGCCACCCGGCTGAGGGAGGCGACCCTGGCGATCTACAGCCGCGCCGCCGGACTGGCCGCCGAACGGGGGATCATCCTCGCCGACACGAAGTTCGAGTTCGGGCTGCGCCCCGACGGCACGCTCGTCCTCGCCGACGAGGTGCTCACGCCCGACTCGTCCCGTTTCTGGGACGCCGCCGCCTGGCAGCCCGGCAAGAGCCTGCCGAGCTTCGACAAGCAGTACGTCCGCGACTGGCTGGCCCACGACTCCGGCTGGGACAAGGCGTCCGAGGTTCCGCCGCCGCCGCTCCCGGACGCCGTCGTCGCCGCCACCCGCGAGCGCTACCTGGAGGCCTTCCGCCGCCTGGTCGGCCGCGATTTCGCCTGACCCGTCGAGACCGGGTGGACCGTATCAGGAACCGTCCCCAATTCGGTCCGGACCGAATTGGGGACGGTTCCTGTTACGGTCCACGTCAGAACTCGGCGCGGGCGACCAGCGCGCTGAGCGGGCTGGACTCGCCCAGGTTGGCCAGCAGGGCGGCGCCGTGCAGCGCGTTGCCGAGCGGCTCGGCGAGCTCCAGGTCGGGCCACTGCATGCGCAGGTAGCTGGTGAACCGGGCGCGGATGTGCCGTGACCGCAGCACCTGCCCGAGCGCGCACACCCGGGGCGGCTCGCTTCCCATGAGACCGACCCGGCGCAGCCCCGCCAGCACCGACTCGCTCAGTTCGGCGGCGGCCCCGTCGAGGATCTCCGCCGCCACCGGGTCGTCGTCGGCGACCTCGTCCACCACCTTCGCGAAGGACGCGATCCGGCTCACCCTGCGGTCGTCGGACTGCAGTTCGACGTAGGCGGCGGACAGGTCCGGGAAGATCTCGCGCATGCGCTCGGTGAGCGGGGTCATCCGGCCCCGGCCGTCGAACCCGCGCAGCGCGGCGTCCATGCCGGCGCGGCCGATCCAGAACCCGCTGCCCGCGTCGCCGACCAGGTAGCCCCAGCCGTCCACCCGGGCCACCGAGGACGGCCCGACCGCGAGCGTCACGACGCCCGTGCCGGCCGCGATCACCACCCCCGGGGTGTCGCCGAGCGCACCCAGGTAGCTGGTGGTGGCGTCGTGCGCGACGGCGACCTCGGTGATGCCGTACCGCGCGACGAGGCCCAGCAGTTCGCCCGCCTCGGGCGTGACCAGGCCGGAGCTGCCCACGCCGACCGAAGTGGGGGAGAGCCGGTGCTCGGTGAGGAAGGCGCCGATCGCGGACGCCAGCTGGGGCATCAGCGGACGGTCGGTGAGGACGCCGCTCGTGCCACCCTCGAGTCTCTCCTGCCCGTGTTCCCACCGCAGCCGGATCCCGGTCTGGCCCGCGTCCAGCGCCAACAGTCCACTCACAATCCGTCAGCCTAACCGTCGCCGCGGCCCTGCCGGGGCCCAAACGCAACGGTCAGACGACATGTGCGGGACACCAGCCGCGCAGGGCGTTGAAGAAGGCGACCTCTTCGGCCCGGGGCAGGTCGGAGAGCAGCAGCCGCTGCTCTCTCAGCCGGCCCTCGGCGAGCAGTTCGGCGCGCCGGGTGCCGGGCAGCAGGCCCGCCGATTCCGGCGGGGTGAGCCACTCTCCGCCGATCCGCAGCGCGAGGTTGCCGAACGTGCACTCGGTGAGCTCGCCGCGGCTGTTGTGGCAGATCACGTCGTCGGCGTCCGGTGCCGCCCGGCGCAGGCGGTCGTAGTGGGCACGGTGGGTGGTCTTGTGCCGGATCACGGGGCCGAGCGGGCCGTCCGCGTCCAGTGGTTCGGCGGCCGGGCGCAGCCGCACCGGCACGCCCTCCGCAGGGGCGTCCGACACCTGCACCTCGGGCGGGCCCCCGCCCGCGAGCAGGCGTACCCGGAACCGTCCGGACGGGTGGGACGCGCACGCGACGTCCAGCGCCGCCCCCACCTGGGCGTGGTCGAGCGGCAACCGGTGTGCCGCGCAGGTCGCGGCCAGCCGGGCGAGGTGGGCGGGCCGTCGGGCGAGCGTCCCGTCGGCCAGCAGCATGGTCTCCAGGCCGCGCAGCGGAACCCCGCCCAGGAAGGCGGCCTTCGCGTGCCACTCGGCGACCTCGGCGGACGGTTCGGAGTCGGCCACGACACCGCTGCCGATCCCGCAGACCAGTCCGGTGGCGTCCGCGGTGACGGTGCGGATCGGCACGTTGAACGTCGCGTCCCCACCCGGCGTGATGAGGCCGAGCGCCCCGCAGTACCAGCCGCGCGGCGACGCCTCCAGCCCGGCGATCACGTCCATCGCGGCCAGTTTGGGCGCCCCGGTGACAGACCCGCACGGGAACAGTGCGGCGAACACCCCGGCCAGCGCGGTTCCCGGCGGCGTCCGCCCGCTGACCGTCGAGGTGAGCTGCCACACGGTGGGCAGCCGGTGCAGTTCGAACAGCCGGTCCACGCCCACGGTGCCCGGCAGGCACACCCGGCTGAGGTCGTTGCGCAGCAGGTCGACGATCATCAGGTTCTCGGCGCGCTCCTTGGGCGTGGCGAGTGCGGCCGGGTCGGCGTCCGCGGGTGCGGTGCCCTTCATCGGCTGGGTGACCACGACGTCGCCCCGACGTGCGAAGAACAACTCGGGCGAGACGCTCGCGACCCCGGCGGCTGCGCTGAACACGGCGTAGCCGCCCGGCTGGGCCGCCGTGAGCGCCCGGAAGTACGCCCACAGGTCGACGTCGGGGACGGACGCCCTCCAGCGGGTGGTCAGGTTCACCTGGTAGCAGTCTCCGGCGCCGATGTGCCCGACGACCCGGGCGACGCCCCTCTCCGGATCGAGCCCGCCGGCCAGGCGGGGCTCGGGACGCCAGTCGAACGCCACCGGTCCGGCGGGATCCTGTGGCCACTTTGACGGCGGGACGTCGTACACCTCGAAGTGCGCGACCGGCCCGGTGCCGCGCAGTGCGTGCTGTGCGGCGTCCCAGGCGCCGGACGCCTCGTAGGTGAGCCCACCGAGTACCCAGCGCCCGGCCAGGGCGGCGGCCTCCGCCGCGGCGACCACCCCGGGTACGTCGCGGGGGGTGGCGGCCCGCAGCACGGCGGCGGGCGGGTCCCGGAACTGCCCCCGCGTCCGCCGCTCCCGGCCGGGCGGCTCGGCCGGCAGGTCGAACGCGGCGTACACCCGGCTCATCGCAGGCGGTTCAGCACGCCGATCGCGCGGGACATCACCTCGGCGTAGGCCCTGTTGCCGACCCCGGACGGCGGCGCGATCGGGAGCAGCCGCTGCTCGGAGATCGTCTGCGGTTCGGTGTACTTCAGCAGGCCCTGACTGCCGTGGCGCCGGCCCACTCCCGACTCGCCCATCCCGCCCATCGGGGCGTCGTGCGAGCCCCAGGTGGCGGCGTAGCCCTCGTTCACGTTCACCGAGCCGACGCGCAGCCGGGCCGCCACCGCCGGACCGCGCCGGGCGGACCAGACGCTGGCGTTCAACCCGTAGCGGGAGTCGTTGGCGCGCGCGACGGCCTCGTCCTCGGACCCGGTCCGGTACAGCGAGAGCACGGGTCCGAAGGTCTCCTCGCGGCACACCGTCATCTCCTCGGTGACCCCGGCCAGCACGGTCGGCTCGTAGCAGAACGGACCGAGGTCGGGACGCGCGCGTCCGCCGGCCAGCACGACGGCGCCCTTCGCCACGGCGTCCCCGACGTGCGCGGTGACGGCCTGGAGCTGCTTCTCCGACGCGAGTGATCCGACGTCGATGTCCCAGTCGTAGCCCACCCCGAGGCGCAGCTTCGAGACCTGGAGCAGCAGCTCGGCGACGAACTCGTCGTACACCTCGGCGGCGACGTAGGCGCGCTCGATCCCCACGCACTCCTGGCCGGTGTTGGTGAACGCCGCGCGCACCGCTCCCGCGGCAGCCGCCCGCAAGTTCGCGTCGGCGAGCACCAGCAGCGGGTTCTTGCCGCCGAGTTCCCCGGAGAACCCGATCAGGCGTTCCGCGCAGGCCTGGGCCAGCGTCCGTCCCGTGGCCGTGGACCCGGTGAACATCAGGTAGTCGACGTGGGCGACCAGGGCCGGACCGAGCACCGCGCCCGATCCCGGCAGCACCTGGAACAGGCCGTCGGGCAGCCCCGCCCCGGCGAGCAGTTCGGCCAGCAGCAGCGCCGTGAACGGAGTGCGCGAGTCGGGCTTGAGCAGCACTGCGTTGCCGGCCAGCAGCGCCTGCGCGGCATCGGTGGCGGGCAGGTTGAACGGGTAGTTCCAGGGGTTGATGATGCCGACGACGCCCACGGGACGGTGGTACTCGACCGTGCGGGTGAGTACGGGGAACGCCCCGCGTCGGCGTACCGGACGCAGCAGTCCCGGCGCCCGCACCGCGAACACGCGGACGCCGCGGGCCGCGTCCAGCACCTCCTCGAACGCGCTCAGCCGGGCCTTGCCGGTCTCGGCCTGGATGGTGTCGAGGATCCGCTCGCGGTTGTCCAGGACCAGCCGGGCCAGCCGCGTGAACACCCGCGCGCGCTCGGCCACGGGCACCTGCGCCCAGTCCGCCTGCGCCTGCCGGGCCCGCCCGGCCGCGTCGGCCACCGCGTCGGGTCGGGTGGGCGCCAGCGTGCCGTGCACGCTGTTGTCGAACGGGCAACGTACGACCATCTGTTCTTCGGCCACGGGCACAGGCTAACGCCGGCCGCCTCACCCCATGGCGGGGAGGGCGGGTCCGGGAGGATCGGCGCGCCCGATCCTCGGCGGCCGGTTTCCGGCCCGGTGCGCAGTCGGGCGCGCGATTCTGCTCGGGGCCGGTCGGGGAGGCACCTGAGTCGCCCCCGGCGTTGCCCGCGAACGCTGGGCACGGAAGGGTCGCAACCCTAGGGTGGACTCATGGAACCGACCAGCAGCACTCCTGCCGGAGAGCGTCCCGAAACCGCGCCGGCGCCCATCGAAGAGCCCCTGCTCCCCGCCGACGACGTGGCTGCTCCCGTCGTCGACGTCCCGGCCACTGCGCCCGGGGCCACGACCGCCGAGCCCTCGGCGCAGCCCCTGCCGCCGGCCCCCGCGGCACCGTCCCCGCTCGACCTGGGGGACGCGGCACCCGCCGTCGCCGAGGCCCCGGACCTGGCCGCGGTCGAGGGAGCAGCTCCCGTCGAGCACGAGCCGGCCACCAACCTCGACCTGCCCAGCCTGGAGCTGCCGAACCCGGTCCCGCCCGCCCCTCCCGCCCCTACCGGGCCGCCCGCGCCGACGCCCGGTACGCCGACCACGCCGTACAGCGTGGGCGCGTCGGGTGCCGGCTACACCGAGAACCTCGCCCGCCAGTCCTACGGCGAGCCCACCCCGCCGCCCGCGTCCGCCCCGTACGCGGACACGCCCCGTGCCGCTTCGCCGGGCGCCTCGTCCGGCAACGCCGAGCCGCAGTACAGCCAGCCCCAGTACAGCCAGCCGCAGTACGGCCAGCAGCCCCAGTACGGCCAGCAGCCCACGTACGGCCAGCTGGTGCCGGCGTCGCAGCTGGGCGCGAGCGACGAGAACCTGTGGGCCACCGCGGCGCACTGGTCCACCCTGGTGGCGAGCCTGATCGGCCTGCCGTTCCTCGGGCCGCTGCTGGTGCTGCTGATCCAGGGCCCGAAGAGTCCGCGCGTGCGCGCCCAGGCCGTCGAGTCGCTGAACTTCGACCTGACCATGACGATCGCCATGCTGGTCAGCGTCGTGCTGACGGTCGTGCTGATCGGGTTCATCACCACGCCAATCCTCGGCATCGCCTGGCTGGTCCTCAAGATCATCGCGACGATCCAGACCGCCAACGGACAGGACTACCGGTACCCGCTGAACATCCGCATGGTGAAGTGAGCCCGGTGCGGGGCCGGGGTCGGCGCCGGATAGAGTTGTCCCGTGCAGAGCCCGGGTGACGACTGGACCGACGACCCCGGTCCCCGGGACGCCTGTGGCGTCTTCGGGGTGTGGGCCCCCGGCGAGGAGGTCGCCAAGCTCACCTACTTCGGGTTGTACGCGCTGCAGCACCGTGGCCAGGAGTCGGCCGGCATGGCGGTCAGCAACGGCGACCGGATCATGGTCTTCAAGGACTTGGGCCGGGGCTCGCAGGTGTTCGACGAACCGACGCTGACCGCCCTGAAGGGCTTCATGGCAGTGGGCCACTGCCGCTACTCGACCACCGGCGCGAGCACCTGGGACAACGCCCAGCCCACGGTCCGCGGCACCGACGACTTCGGCCTGGCACTCGCCCACAACGGCAACCTGACCAACACCGACGAGCTCGAGGCCTGGCTCGGTCAGCGGGTCGAGGCGTCCCAGGTGCCCCGCAAGAACCGGATGGACTCCACCTCCGACACCGCCCTGGTCACCGCGTTGCTGACCACCTACGCCGAGGGTGGGCTCAAGGAGGCCGCACTGACCGTGCTGCCGCGGTTGCGGGGCGCGTTCTGCCTGGTCTTCTCCAACGAGCGGACGCTGTTCGCCGCCCGCGACCCGCAGGGCCTGCACCCGCTCGTGCTGGGCCGGCTCTCCAACGGCTGGGTGGTGGCCAGTGAGACCGCGGCCCTCGACATCATCGGCGCGTCCCTGATCCGCGAGGTGGAGCCGGGCGAGCTGATCTGGATCGACGAGTCCGGCCTGAACAGTGCCCACTTCGCCGAGGCCGACCCGAAGGGCTGCCTGTTCGAGTACGTCTACCTGGCCCGCCCCGACACCCTGATCTCCGGACGCCGGGTGCACGCGGTGCGCGTCGAGATCGGCCGGACGCTGGCCATGGAGGCTCCCGTCGACGCCGACCTGGTCATCCCGACGCCCGAGTCGGGCACGCCGTCGGCGATCGGCTACGCGGAGGCGTCCGGCATCCCGTTCGGGCTGGGCCTGGTCAAGAACTCCTACGTGGGCCGCACGTTCATCCAGCCGTCCCAGACGATCCGCCAGCTCGGCATCCGGCTCAAGCTGAACCCGATCCGGGACATGATCGAGGGCAAGCGGCTGGTCGTGGTGGACGACTCGATCGTGCGCGGCAACACCCAGCGCGCCCTGGTCAAGATGCTCCGCGAGGCCGGTGCGGCCGAGGTGCACGTGCGCATCTCCTCCCCGCCCGTGCAGTGGCCGTGCTTCTTCGGCATCGACTTCGCCACCCGTGCCGAGCTGATCGCGCCGGGGTTGAACACCGACGAGATCTGCCGCTCGATCGGCGCGGACTCGCTGGCGTACATCAGCCTGGAGGGGCTGACCGCGTCCACCGGGGTGAGCGGGCGCCGGCTCTGCCGCGCGTGCTTCGACGGCGAGTACCCGGTGCCGATTCCCGAGGACCGCGCCCGCCAGATGGGATTGGAGCAGAAGTTTGGCTGCTGAGAGCGCATACGCCGCCGCCGGGGTGGACATCGACGCCGGCGAGCGGGCCGTGGAGCTGATGAAGGCGTCCGTGGCCGCGAGTCACCGTCCCGAGGTGCTGGGCGGGCTGGGCGGCTTCGCCGGGTTCTTCGACGCGTCCGCGCTGGCGGGGTACACCCGTCCGGTACTGGCGACATCCACCGACGGTGTGGGCACCAAGGTCGCGATCGCCCGCGCGATGGGCGTCTACGACACCATCGGCTGGGACCTGGTCGGCATGCTCGTGGACGACCTGGTCGTCACCGGCGCCGAGCCGCTGTTCGTCACCGACTACATCGCCTGCGGCAAGGTGTACCCCGAGCGGATCGCGGCCATCGTGGGCGGCATCGCAGAAGCCTGCACCGCGGCCGGCGCGGCCCTGCTCGGCGGGGAGACCGCGGAGCATCCCGGCCTGATGCAGCCGGAGGACTTCGACGTGGCCGGAGCCACCACGGGGGTGGTCGAGTACGACGCGATCCTCGGGGCCGACCGGGTGCGTGGAGGGGACGCGGTGCTCGCGCTCGCCTCGTCCGGCCTGCACTCCAACGGCTTCTCGCTGGTGCGCCACGTGATCGACGGGGTGGGCTGGGCGCTGGACCGTGAGGTGCCCGAACTGGGCACCACCCTCGGCGAGGCGCTGCTCACCCCGACGCGGGTGTACGCGAGGAACCTGCTGGCGATCATCGCCGCGTGCGAGGTGCACTCGATCAGCCACATCACCGGTGGTGGGCTGGCCAACAACCTGGTCCGGGTTCTGCCGGACGGCGTGGTCGCCGACCTCGACCGGGCCACCTGGGCGCCGCCACCGGTCTTCGGTCTCGTCCAGGACCTCGGCGGCATCTCGCAGGCGGACATCGAGGCCACCCTGAACCAGGGCGTCGGCATGGCGCTGGTCCTGCCGGAGGCGTCGGTGGGCCGGGCGCGGCGGGAGGCGGAGGCCGCGGGCATCGCGTCCTGGGTCGTGGGGACGGTGCGGGCCGAACCGGGTGCGCCGGCCCGGGTCGAGCTGCACGGGGACCACCCCCGCTGAGGCGTCTCAGGGGGCGAGCGGCGGCGTCCACGACAGCGTGAGCGTCGTCTTTGCGGCGCTGCCCTGAGCAGGTACCCTTGGCGTCACGACAGAACTTTGAATCTTGAAGCGGCTACGACCGCTGCGAAGGGGGCTGACCTCATGGGGCGCGGCCGTGCGAAGGCGAAGCAGACCAAGGTCGCTCGCGATCTGAAATACCGTTCCTACTCCACGGACTTCTCGTCCCTGGAGCGGGAACTGCGCGGGGACGCCTACGACCCCGAGATCGTGGCCGAGGAAGAGGCTGAGGACGACGACCAGTACGCCGACCTCGCCGATCGCTACACCGACGACGAGGACGACGAGCCCGAGGGCTACCGCCGGCTCAGCTGACCGCTGCTCCACCCCCCTATCTCACCCGTGGCCGCGTACCGGCCCCGAGCTACTGTGACTCGCCCTGGCCCACCAGCGGCCAGGAATCGGCGAGTTCTGCCGGAGGCAGGGGCCAGGGCTGGCCGGGCTCGTAGCTCTCGGTCGGGATGTTCTCCGGTTCGGCCGGGGTGAGGGCCGCAGGAGCGGCGCGCGGCGCGCGCCACTGCTCAAGCTGGACGGCGAACGCGCGTGCTGCGGGACCCTCGACCCGCCAGTGTCCCTGGCGCACCTGGCGTCCGATCCCGGGCAGCCGGCCCATCGCCGCGTCCACCGCCGGAGCGTCGAACAGGCTCCCGCGATGGCGGAGTTGTCCCAGCGCCAACCGGGCGACGATCCAGGACAGCACGGCCAGGCTTTGCCCCCCGTGCTGGAGCACGGTCAGGATGACGAACGCCACGAGCACGATCACGACGAGTGCGGCCTCGGCCACCCGATAGGTGCCGGGCGTCAGCGACCACGTCAGAGCCCTGTCCCGGGCACGGATGTCGAGGCGATCCAGGTCGCGGAGGGTGTCGCGCACGTGGCGAGCGTACGCCCGTTCAGTACCGACGCGCCGCGGCGGCCGCACGCTCGCCGTAGCCGCCGCCGAACAGCACGGCGTGCACGAGCAGCGGGTGCAACTGGTGCAACGGGACCAGGTCGCGCCAGCCGGAGGGCAGGTGGGAGCTGGCGTCGGAGTACGCGGCGAACACCTCGGCGAGGTGTGGCAGCCCGAACAGCGCGAGCATCGCGAGGTCGGTGATCCGGTGGCCGCCGTGCGCGGCCGGGTCGATCACGGTGGCGGAGTCGCCGCTGAACAGCACGTTGCCCGACCACAGGTCGCCGTGGATCCGGGCCGGGGGAGCACCGTCGTCGAACTCGCCGGACGCCAGCCGCTCGGCGAGCGCCTCGATGGTGGCCAGCCCGGCGCGGGAGAGGGCTCCCGACCGTGCGGCCGTGCGGGCGTAGGGCAACACCCGTTCCGCCGCGTAGAACGCGCCCCAGTCCTCGTGCGGATGCAGCGTCAGCGGCGCGTCACCGATGTAGCCGTCGCCGGACCAGCCGTCCGGACCGACGCCGAACGCCGTCGCGCCCGCGTCGTGGGTGAGCGCGAGCAGCGCGCCGAAGGTGGCCGCGGCCGCGGCGCCCGGACGGGTGGTCTCGACGCGCCCGACCGTGATCCCGCCCGCGTCCACCGCGAGCACCGGCACGACCGGGACGCCGCCGGGCACCGCCAACCAGCGCAGCCCGGCCGCCTCCACCTCGAAGAACCCCACGGGCGCTCCCGCCCGTCGCTTCGTGTAGCCGTCCACCCGCCCGACCCTAGCCGGGGAGTCGTCCACAGATGTGGTGTGGGGGTCTTCCCACGCGGGGCCGGGCCGGGTGTGCCACCGGGGCCAGCGAGTCCCGCGAGTGCGGCGGGCCGCCACCAGCCACCCCGTGCCGGGTGCCTAGGGCTCGCCCACCTGTTCGGCCAGCTCCAGCCACTGCTCCTCCAGGTTCCCCTGGCGGGCCACGGCCTCGTCCAGTTCCGCCCCGAGCGCCACCAGCTTCTCGTAGTCGGCCGCGTTCGCGTCGAGTTCGGCGTGCAGGGCCTCGATCCTGGCGCCGGCCTTCGCCAGCTGGGACTCCACCCGGGCCAGGTCCTTGCGGGCCTGCCGCTGGCGCGCGGCGTCGGAGGTGGACGCCCGGTCCGGTCCCTGGGGCGCGGGTCCGCCGGGCCCGCGAGGCGATCCCGCGTCACGAAGGGCCCCCGGCCGGTCCGCAGGGACCGCTCTCGCCCGGCGCTCCAGGTACTCCTCGACCCCACCGGGCAGCAGCACGCAGCTGCCGTCCCCGAGCAGCGCGTACTGCACGTCGCAGGTGCGCTCGAGGAACCACCGGTCGTGGGAGACCACGACCAGGGTGCCGGGCCAGCCGTCCAGGTAGTCCTCGATCACGGTGAGGGTGTCGATGTCGAGGTCGTTGGTGGGCTCGTCGAGCAGCAGCACGTTGGGTTCGTCCAGCAGCAGCCGCAGGAACTGCAGCCGGCGCCGCTCGCCGCCGCTCAGCTCGCCGATCCTGGTGACCAGCCGCTGGCCCGAGAAACCGAAGTCCTCCAGCAGGCTGGACGCGGACGACTCCTTCCCGGTGGCCAGCTGCACCTGCCGCTGCAGGCGCTGCACCGACTCCAGGACCCGTTCGGAGTCGTCCAGGTCGGTGGCTGAAGGCTGCTCCGGTCGCTGCGCGCCCGGAGGACCGATCGTCTGGGACAGGTGTCCGATCCGCAGCGTCCTGCCCTGCTTCGCCCTGCCGGTCTGCGGTGCGACCTCTCCGGCCAGCAGCCGCAGCAGCGTCGTCTTGCCGGACCCGTTCACGCCGATGATCCCGATCCGGTCGCCCGGGCCGATCGACCAGTCCAGGTGGTCGAGCAGCGTGCGGCCGTCGGGCAGCGTGTAGCCCACCCGGTGCAGGTCGAAGACGTCCTTGCCCAGCCGGGCGGTGGCGAACTCGCGCAGCGTGAGCGAGTCCCGGGGCTCGGGCACGTCGCGGATCAGCACGTTGGCCGCCTCGATCCGGAACTTCGGCTTGGACGTGCGCGCGGGCGGTCCGCGGCGCAGCCAGGCGAGCTCCTTGCGCAGCAGGTTCTGTCGCCGCGCCTCGTTGGCCGCAGCCTGCCGGACGCGTTCGGCGCGGGCCAGCACGTAGGCCGCGTAGCCGCCGTCGTAGGCGTCCACGACCGCGTCGTGCACCTCCCAGACCCGGTTGCAGACCGCGTCGAGGAACCAGCGGTCGTGGCTGACCACCAGCATCGCCGTGCCGGTCGCCTGCAGCCGGTTCAGCTGGCCCGCGAGCCAGGCGACGGCCTCCACGTCCAGGTGGTTGGTGGGCTCGTCCAGCACCAGCAGGTCGTGTCCGGCGAGCAGGACGGAGGCCAGGCTCACCCGGCGGCGCTCGCCGCCGCTCAACTCGGCGACCGGCCGGGCGAGGTCGAGCGTGCCGAGCAGGTGCGTGACCACCGACCGCTTGCCCGCGTCCGCGGCCCACGCGTGGTCCGGACGCCCGCCCACGACCACGTCGCGGATCGTCGCTCCCGGGGCGAAGTCCTCCACCTGGCCGAGGTGGCCGATGCTCGCGGACCGGTTGCGCACGACCTGGCCCGAGTCGGGCTCGCGCTCACCGACCAGCAGCTCCAGCAGGGTGGTCTTGCCGTCACCGTTGCGGCCGACGACGCCCACCACGTCACCGTGGTCGAGCCCGAGGCTCACCGCGTCGAGCAGGATGCGGGTGCCGAACGCGATCGAGATCCGCTCGGCGTTGACCAGGTTCGCCAACGGACGCTCAGCGTCCGCGCATCGCCTGCTTGGCGCCCTTCATCGACGGCATCGGGCCGCGCGGCAGCGGCACCTTCGGCCGCACCGCGTCGAGGGCCCGCAGCCGGGCCTTCACGTCGGTGATCTGGCTGGGCTCGAGCTTCTTGGGCAGCTTCCGGATGGTGTCGGTGAGCTTGGCCAGCGGTACCTGGCCCTCGTCGTTGCCCATCACGATCGAGGTGACCGGGACGCCGTACGCGACCTGTTCGTGCTTCTTGGTCTCCGACGCGAGCAGCGTCTTCACCCGCCCTGCGGAGCCCTCGCCGACGAGCACGATGCCGCCCGGCCCGACCGCGCGGTGCACGATGTCGAGCTGCTTCGTCGCGGTGATCACGGGGGTGTAGAACCACTTCTTCTGGTCGAGCGCACCGAGCGCGACCTCCGCGGCGCCGGGCTGGCCCTCGTAGCGGGTGAACGTGGCCTTCTTCGCCCGGTCGAGCATCACGTACAGCGCGGCGGTGAGGCCGCCCATGACGCCGAGGATCAGCCACATCCACCACGGCGGGGAGAAGACGCCGATCACGACGCCGAGCACGACGCCACCGCCGAACGTGGCGGCGAGCAGCGGGTTCAGCGACTTGTCGACCTCGGCGGTGACCTTGTACGTCTGCCAGATCTGCTTGTGCCAGGGCCAGTCGCGGGGGTCGGTGGAGTTCCTCTTCGCCAGCTTCGCGGCCTTGACCTCGGCCTTCTGCTTGGCGGCCAGTTCCCTGGCCTTCTCGCTCGCCATCATGCGCTCCGTGTGGTGTTGATCGCCCGCTGCTCGCGGGCCGCCATCGCTTGCCGGTACAACCGGCCGGCCCGGTAGGAAGACCGTACCAAGGGTCCGCTCAGCACGCCCACGAAGCCGATTCCGGTGGCCTCTGCGGCGAGCTCGTCGAACTCCGCCGGGGTCACCCAGCGGTCGATCGGGTGGTGGCGGACGGACGGCCGCAGGTACTGCGTGATCGTGAGCAGTTCGGTGCCCGCCTCGTACAGGTCGCGCATCGCCCGGCTGACCTCCTCGCGCGTCTCGCCCATGCCGAGGATCAGGTTCGACTTCGTGACCAGGCCAGCCTCGCGCGACCAGGAGAGCACCTGCAGGGACTTCTCGTAGCGGAAGCCCGGACGGATCTGCCGGAAGATCCGCGGCACGGTCTCGACGTTGTGGGCGAACACCTCCGGACGGGTGTCGAACACCTGCTGCAGCAGCTCCCGGCGTCCGGAGAAGTCGGGGGCGAGCATCTCGACGCCCACACCGGGGTTGCGGTCGTGGATCCGCCGGATCGTCTCGGAGTACAGCCAGGCCCCCTCGTCGGCGAGGTCGTCGCGGCAGACCCCGGTGACGGTGGCGTAGCGCAACCCCATCGTGGCCACCGACTCGGCCACCCGGTCCGGCTCGGCGGTGTCGTAGCCGGACGGCTTGCGCGACTCGATCTGGCAGAAGTCGCAGCGGCGGGTGCAGGAGTCGCCGCCGATCAGGAACGTGGCCTCGCGGTCCTGCCAGCACTCGAAGATGTTCGGGCAGCCCGCCTCCTAGCAGACCGTGTGCAGCCCCTCGTCCTTCACCAGCTGCTGCAGCTCGCGGTAGTCCGGCCCCATCGTGGCCGTCGTCCTGATCCACGGCGGCTTGCGCTCGATCGGGGTCTGCGCGTTGCGCACCTCGAGGCGGAGCAGGCGTCGCGGCTGGGTGTCGGTCACCGGCCAATCCTAACTGCCCGCCGCCGTCGTCCCTACCCGGGCCCGGACCGGGCCCGGTCCGCGTGGCTGCCCGGCCCGTGTGGGGCGGGTGGCTGCCCGCGAGGGCGATCACCGACGCTCCGGCTGTCCAGACCGGATCCCTGGATCCCGGCACCGTCGGCAGAACTCCGCGCGCCGCGCGGGAGCGACCGGGGAGGAGTTCGTCCGCGCGGCCGGTCAGCCCGTGAGGCCGTAGGTGATCGTGGGGGTCGCCGGCGGTGGGATGGCGGCGTCCACCGGGAGGGCGGCCGGGTGCAGGTCGCCCGTCAGCTCGAACGGGGCGAACGTGAGCAGTTCGGCCAGGTGCGGCTCGAGGGCCCGGCCGACCTCGACCAGGGACGGGGCGGGCCCGTCCAGCTCCTCGGCCAGCGAGGTGACGCCCGCGTCGGAGATGCCGCACGGCACGATCCGGCCGAAGTCGGCCAGGTCGCTCGCGACGTTGAGCGCGAAGCCGTGCATGGTCGTCTGCCGGGACACCCGGATACCGATCGCCGCGATCTTGCGCTCGGGGCGCCGCCCGTCCGCCGCGAGCCAGACCCCGGTGCGGCCCGGCACCCGCCCGGTCGCCACGCCGTAGCCGGCCAGCAGCCGGATCAGCGACTCCTCGACCCGGCGCACGTAGTCGACCACCCCCACGCCGCGGGGCAGGAACACGATCGGGTAGCCGACCAGCTGGCCGGGGCCGTGGTAGGTGATCTTCCCGCCGCGGTCCACGTCCACCACCGGGGTGCCGTCGAGCGGGCGCTCGTGCGGCTCGGTGCGCCGCCCCGCGGTGTAGACGGGCGGGTGCTCCACGTACAGCACGGTCGGCCCCTGCTCGCCGGACGCGACGCGGGCGTGTACCTCACGCTGCAGCGCCCACGCCTCGTGGTAGTCGCTCAGCCTCCCCTCGGCGAGGCCGAGGTAGTCGAACGCGACCGGACGCGGGTCGGCGACCTGTTCGCGGGCCGTCACAGCTCGAAGTCGCCCTCCTCCAGGCGGGCCTTGACGAAGCTGAGGAAGCGGGCCGCGTCGGCGCCGTCCACCAGCCGGTGGTCGTAGCTCATCGAGAGGTACATCATGTCGCGCACCGCGACGATCTCACCCAGGTTGGGGTCCTTCACGACCATCGGCCGCTTCACCAGCGCGCCGGTGCCGAGGATGCCGACCTGCGGCTGGTTGATGATCGGGGTGTCGAACAGGGTGCCGGCCGAGCCGTAGTTCGTGATCGTGAACGTGCCGCCGGACAGCTCGTCCGGGGTGACCTTGTTCGAGCGGCTGCGGGCGGCGAGGTCGCCGATCTTCTTGGCCAGTCCGGCCACGCTCAGGTCGCCGGCGTCCTTGATCACCGGCACCATCAGGCCCTTCTCGGTGTCCACGGCGACGCCCAGGTGCTCGGCGTCGGCGTAGGTGATCGTGCCCGCCTCGGTGTCGATGGTGGCGTTCACCTTCGGGAACTGCTTGAGCGCCTCGATGGCCGCCTTGCAGATGAACGGCAGGTAGCTCAGGCTGACACCTTCGCGGGCCTTGAACGAGTCCTTCTCGCTCGCGCGCAGCCGGGACACCGCGGTCAGGTCGACCTCGACGGTGGCGGTGAGCTGGGCGGAGATCTGCAGCGACTCGACCATGCGCTTGGCGATGGTCGCCCGGATCCGGGTCATCTTCTCCGTGGTGCCGCGCTTGGCGGCGTCGGGGCTCGCCGGGGCGGACGCCGCGACCGCTGCCGGAGCAGCAGGTGCCGGGGCGGGGGCGGCAGCCCGGGCAGCGGCCTCCTCGGCGGCCTTCTTCGCCGCCTCGGCGGCGGCGACCACGTCCTGCTTGCGGACCCGGCCGCCCACGCCGGTGCCGACGACGGAGGCCAGGTCGACCCCGGAGGCCTGGGCCATCTTGCGCACCAGCGGGGTGACGTAGGAGTCCGGGGCTTCCTCGGCGGCGCGGCGGGCCGGGACGGGAGGCGCGGCAGGGGCCGGGGCGGCGACAGGGGCCGGGGCAGCGGGTGCCGGGGCAGGCGCGACGGCGGCCGGTGCGGGCTCGGGTGCGATGGGCTCGGGCGCGGGGGCCTCGGGAATGGGCGCGGCTGCCGGAGCGGCACCCGCCTCGCCGATCACGGCCAGCACGGACCCGACGGCAGCGACGCCGTCCTCGGGGACGCGGATCTCCAGCACCACGCCGGCGGCGGGGGACGGGATCTCGGTGTCGACCTTGTCGGTGGAGACCTCCACCAGTGCCTCGTCCACGTCCACCGGGTCGCCGACAGCCTTGAGCCAGCGGCTCACGGTGCCCTCGGTGACCGACTCGCCCAGCTGGGGCAGCACGACCTCGGTGCCGGACGCCGGAGCGGACGGGGCGACGGGTGCCGCGGCGGCAGGAGCGGGCTCCGCGGCCGGCTCGGGAGCGGCCGGTTCGGGAGCGACCTCGGGCTCGGCGGCGGCCGCGGGCTCAGGGGCGGCGGGCGCGGGAGCCGCGCCACCGGCCTCGCCGGGCTCACCGATCACGGCCAGCACCGCGCCGACCGGGGCGACGCCGTCCTCCTCCACCAGGATCTCGAGCACGACGCCCGCGACCGGGGAGGGGATCTCGGTGTCGACCTTGTCGGTGGAGACCTCGACCAGTGCCTCGTCCACGTCGACCGGGTCGCCCACGCGCTTGAGCCAGCGTGAAACCGTTCCTTCGGTCACGCTTTCCCCGAGTGCCGGCAATGGAACGGGAGTGGACATGGCTTCGGGCTCCTTCGTGTCTTGTCAGTGCAGAGGCCAGACTAGCCCGGATTGCTCCGGCCATAATGGGCGCCGTGGGTTGGTTCTCGAGAAAGCGCGGCAAGGCGGCGACGCCGGGCCACGACCAGGTCATGGAGCCCGCGACCATCGCGCACCTCGAGGAGTTCGTGGCCACCCGCCGTGGCGTGGAGGCCTTCATTGAACTGCCCACCACCATGACCAGGGCGACCCTGCTGCTGATCGCCTACGACGGCGAGTGGACACGGCGCAGCGTGACCAGCGTCGACTGGGCGCGGCGATTCGCGGCGAAGCACCAGCTTCCCGCGTACGACGCGGGCGTGGTCGGCTACCCGCAGCGGATGCGCGACTACAACGCGCGCAAGCGTTCCGGTCGCTGAGCCTCAGCCGGCTTTCGCCGTGGCCGCGAGGAACGCCTCGACCAGGGCCGCGCCGAGGGCGGCCCCCGGCGCGGGCGAGGTGTTCTTGAACAGCGAGGCAGCCGCCCCGCCGCACGCGTAGAGGCCGGGCACGACCGTGCCGTCCGGACGCAGCACCCGTGAGTTGGCGTCGATCAGCAGGCCGCCCTTGGTGCCGGCGTCCCCGGGGTAGACCTTCACCGCCCAGAACGGCGGCTTGTCGACCTTGCCCAGGCTCGGGTTGCGGCGGCGCTTGCCGTGCTCGCCGGCGGACGCGCCCCACGTGCCCTCGCCGCGGGAGAAGTCGAGGTCCTTGCCCTTGCTCGCGAACCCGTTGAACCGCACGGCGCTGCCGAGCAGGCCGGCGCGGTCGACGCCGAGCGCCTGGGCGAGGTCGTTCAGCGTCCCGGCGCGCACGATCTCGCCCGCGTCCAGCGCCTTGCGGGGCGTGCTGCCCGCCGGCCACGGACCGAGCGCGACGGACTGGCGGTGCCGGTTGTCCAGGACGAGGTACGACGGCACCGACCGCACGCCGCGGCTGCGTTCGTACAGCGCGCGCCCGGCGGTGTTGGCGGGGACGGACTCGTCGAAGAACCGGTCGCCCGCGGCGTCGACGACCATGCTGTGCGGCTTGCCGCGCACGTCGTCCAGCGACCAGGCGCTGCCCTCGGCGAGCATCACGGGCGTCCACCAGGCGTCGTCCAGCCCGGCGGTGGCCGCCCCGTGCGCCACGGCCAGGTTCAGCAGTTCGCCGGCGTTGCTCGCGGCGGACGTCGACCAGGCGGCGTCCGTGGGCAGCGGGAGGTACTCCTCGCGCAGGCCCTGGTTGGCCTCGAAGCCGCCGCTGGCCAGCACCACCCGGGACGCGGTCACGGGCTGGTCGGCCCCGGCGCGCCGCACGACCACGCCGGTGACCGCGTCGCCCTCGGAGAGCAGGTCGACCACCGGGGAGTCCAGCCAGAGCTCGACGCCGTTGGCGGTCGCACGGTGCAGCAGGTGCCCGGCCAGGGCCTCACCGCCGGTCCGCGTGGTGCGGCGGTGAGGGAGGAACCGGCGCAGGCCGCCGTCGTCGGCCTCGCCCGGACGCAGCGACCCGGCCCACTTGCCGAGCACCCGGCGTTCCAGCGGCGGGGTCGCCAGCACCCGCCCCTGCGGCTTGCCGCCGGGCAGGTCCGGCTGGTGGTCGGGGAGCCCCTTCACCGCGGCGAGCGGCACGTTCGACTGGGTCAGCCAGCGGGCCAGCTTCGCGGCGGTCCGGGCGTAGCCGGCGCGGCGCTCGGCCGAGGACGCCGGGGTGACGGGGCCGAGCAGCGCATCGAGGTACTCCTGCGCGTCGGCGGCCGAATCGGGGGAGAGTTTCGCCATCAGGTGGTTCGCGGGCAGCCACAGTTGCCCGTCCGAGACCGCGGTGCTGCCGCCCGCGAGGTGGTCCGCCTCGACGACCAGCACGGTTTCGCCGAGCCTGCGCGCAGCGACGGCCGCGAGCAGGCCGGACGCCCCTGCGCCGACCACGACGAGGTCGTAGCCGGGCTCCATCAGTTGGCCAGGGAGTGCGCCAGCGCGATCAGGGTGCGCACGGCGACGCCGGTGCCGCCCGAGGGCGTGTAGTCGTAGGGGCTCCCGGAGTTGAACGCCGGGCCGGCGATGTCGAGGTGCGCCCACGGGATCTCGGCGGGCACGAACTCGGACAGGAACGCCGCCGCCGTCAGCGCGCCGCCGTACCGGTCCGCGGTGGACTTGATGTCGGCGACCGACGAATCGAGCTTCGGCCGGGCGTCCGGCGGGATCGGCAGCTGCCAGAACTGCTCGCCGGCGGCCTCCGCCGCGTCCAGGACGAGGTCGGCGGTGGCGTCGTCGCGGGCCATCAGGCCGGCGACCCGCTCGCCGAGGGCGACCATGCAGGCGCCGGTGAGCGTGGCCACGTCGAGGACGAGGTTCGGCTGCTCCTCCGAGCCCCTGGCCAGGGCGTCGGCCATCACGATGCGGCCCTCGGCGTCGGAGTTGCCGTTCTCGACCGTCTTGCCGCCGTACATCGTGAGCACGTCGGAGGGACGGTACGAGGTGCCGGACGGCATGTTCTCCGCCATCGCCGCCCACGCGGTGACCCGGATCCGCAGGCCCAGTTCGGCGATCGCGACGACCGAGGCGAGCACGGCGGCCGCGCCGGCCATGTCGGTCTTCATCGTGTACATGCCGTCGGCCGGCTTGAGGTTCAGGCCGCCGGTGTCGAAGGTGATGCCCTTGCCGATCAGGGCGAGGTGGAAGCGGGCGCCGCGCGGTGCATAGGAGAGCTTCACCAGACGGGGCTTGCGCTCCGACCCGCCGCCGACCGCCAGGATGCCGCCGAAGCCCTCCTTCTCGAGGGCCTTCTCGTCCCACACCTCCGCGGTCACCTTCGCGTTGCGGGCGAGGACCTTCGCGGACTCGGCGAAGCTGTCGGGGTAGAGCAGGTTGGCGGGGGTGTTCACCCAGTCACGCGCGGCGATGACCGCCCGCGCGGTGGTCACGGCGAGGTCGAGGGCCTGCTTCGCGTCCGCCCGCTTGTTGGAGCTGACCAGCACGACCTGGCCGATGCCGGCGGCCTCGGGGCTGGCCGGACGGTAGGAGTAGGCGCCGAGGAGGGCGCCCTCGGCGGCGCCCTTGACCACCTGCGGCTCGGCGGTCTCCAGGCTGATCGTCACGGTCTGCGGACCCGGTGCGGCGAGACCGGCCACGAGGCGGACGGCCGCGCCCGCGGCGCGCCGCACCTCCTCGGGGGTCACGTCGATCGGGCCGAGGCCCACCACGACGACACGCAGGCCGCCCGGACCCGGCACGAGCACCGTGCGTCCGGTCTTCGCGGAGCCGCCGAGCTGCCTGGCCAGGTCGGCCAGCTCGGAACCGAGGGACTTGCTGAACGCCTTGGCGAGGTCGTCGGGGAGACCGACGAGGACCTCGCCCTCGGAGGCCTCGGCGAGGCCGACCACGAGGACGCCCGGATCCCTGGCGACGCTGCTGGCGAGGGTGATGGTGGGCATGGTGGTCGGCACGGCTGGTCCTCTCCGGTGGTCAACTGCGACTCCTAAGGCTAGTCCCGAGTTATCCACAGATGTTCCAGAACCCTCGATGCGTCGGCGGCCGGGTGCCGCGCGTGTCCGCCCGGCAAACTCCAGTGAAGAGGCGACACGGGGGCCACCACCTGCGGCAGACTGCTGCGGTGACCGAATTCACCTTTGCCACTGCCGGCCGGATCTCCTTCGGGGTGGGTCGCAGGTCCGAACTCACCGCCGCCGTCGCCGGGCTCGGATCGCGCCCGTTCGTGTGCACCGGGTCGGACCCGTCCCGCCACGAGGACCTGATCGACCTGCTGCCCGCGGCCGCCACCTTCGCGGTGAACGGCGAGCCCACGATGGAGGTCGTCCGGGCCGGTGCGCAGGCCGCCCGCGATCACGGCGCCGACGTCGTGGTCGGGATCGGTGGCGGGGCCGTGCTGGACGCCGCCAAGATCGTCGCGGCCCTGGCCACGAACGGCGGCGACCCCCTCGACTACGCCGAGGTGATCGGCAAGGGCCGGCCGCTCACCGTGCCGTGCCTGCCGTTCGTCGCTCTCCCGACCACCTCGGGCACCGGCTCGGAGGTGACCGCGAACGGCGTGGTCACCTCGACCGAGCACCGGGTGAAGGTGAGCCTGCGCTCCCCGTCCATGCTGGCCCGGGTCGCGATCGTCGACCCCGAGCTCACCGTCGGCTGCCCGCCGTCGGTCACCGCGCACGCGGGCCTCGACGCTCTCGTGCAGTGCATCGAGCCGTTCGTGTCGGTCTTCGCCAACCCGCTCGTCGACGGTCTGTGCCGCGAGGGCATCCGGCGGGCGGCCACCGGCCTGCGCCGCGCCTACGACGACGGCACCGACCTCGCCGCGCGCACCGACGTGGCCCTGTGCTCGCTGCTGTCCGGGCTGGCGCTGGCCAACGGCAAGCTCGGTGCGGCCCATGGCATCGCGGGCCCGCTGGGTGGCTACATCGGCGCCCCGCACGGCGCGATCACCGCGTCGGTGATGGTCGCGGTGTGCGAGTTCAACATCGCCCACGGCTCGGAGGAGACCCGCGCGCGGTACGCGGAGGTGGGCGAGTTGCTCACCGGCAACCGGGAGGCGGACGCGCTCCTCGACTGGTGGAACGAGACCACCGCGGAACTCGGCGTGGAGGGCCTGGCCGCCCTCGGCCTCACCGAGGACGGCATCCCCACGGTCGCCGAGGCCGCGGCGAAGGCGTCCAGCACGAAGGGCAACCCCGTCCCGGTCAGCCCGGACGACTTCGCCGGGATCCTGCGCCGCTCGCTGTGACCCGGGGCTCCGGGCACGCCCGGACACCCTCGTCCCGGAGCGAACCGGGGGTCCGTGCGCCACTAGGCTGGACGCCGTGACTGAACCTCTGCTCTCGCCCCTGCACGACCACCACGTCGCCCTCGGGGCGAAGTTCTCCGAATTCGGCGGCTGGCTGATGCCGTTGCAGTACTCCGGAGTGGTGGCCGAACACCGGGCCGTCCGCACCGCGGTGGGCGTGTTCGACGTCAGCCACCTGGGCAAGGTGCGGGTGAAGGGCGCCGGGGCGGCGGAGTTCGTGAACCGCTGCCTGACGAACGACCTGGACCGGATCGCTCCCGGGCGGGCCCAGTACACGCTGTGCTGCAACGACGCCGGCGGGGCGATCGACGACATCTTCAGCTACCTGATCTCGCCCGACGAGGTCTTCCTCGTGCCGAACGCCGCCAACAACGCCACGGTCTTCGGGCTGCTCGCCGACGCGGCACCCGAGGGCGTCACGGTCACGAACGAGCACCGCGACCATGCCGTGATCGCGGTCCAGGGCACCAGTTCGGACGAGGTGCTGGACGCCCTCGAACTGCCCACGGGCCACGACTACCTGACCTTCGTCACCGCGCACTACGCCGGCGCGGAGCTGATCGTGTGCCGCACCGGCTACACCGGTGAGCGGGGCTACGAACTGATCGTGCCCGCCGCGTCCGCCGGGGTGGTCTGGGACGCCGTGCTCGCCGCCGGCTCGGAGTACGACATCCTGCCGTGCGGCCTCGGCGCCCGGGACACCCTGCGCACCGAGATGGGTTACCCGCTGCACGGCCACGACCTGGGCCCGGAGATCTCGCCGGTGATGGCGAACCTGAACTGGGCGGTCGGCTGGGACAAGCCGGAGTTCTGGGGCGCGGACGCCCTGCGCGCCCAGCGGGCGGCGAAGTCGGGCCCGATCCTGCGCGGGCTGAAGTCGCTCGGCAGGGGCATCCCGCGACCGGAGATGAAGGTCCAGGTGGACGGCGCGGACGTCGGCGAGGTCACCTCCGGCACGTTCTCGCCCACCCTCGGCGTCGGCATCGCGCTCGCGTTCCTCGACCGTGCGGTGAAGCTCGGGGGCACCGTGGACGTGATCGTGCGCAACCGCGCCGAGCCGTTCGAGGTGGTCCGTCCGCCGTTCGTCGAGCCGGGCGTGCGGGAGAGTTAGTCAGAGCACCCGCTGCACCAGCGGGACGCCCGGCCGGTA
>JAXGTK010000012.1:0-26057 GCA_040774965.1 Propionicimonas sp.
GGCGAACTCGGGCTGATCCCACCCGCCGAATACGAGACCACCTACTGGGCAGCCCAGCCCGACCCCCACTACCGTAAGAACCCGGTCCTCACCGAGGCCGGAACCAGATAACCGAGCCTCCACCAAAGTCGGGGCGGTTCACTTCTCCTCCGTAGGCTCCAGCACGAGGCCGCTTCCCCAGCCGCCGCGGCCCTTGACGATCTTGATGGCCTGGTAGCTCACAGCACGCCTCCCTCGGTCTTCGCGCCCTGGATCTGGCCGGCGTCGTACATCTCGTCGAAGCGCTCGAAGGTCTCCTTGTGGCCACCACGGTTGATCAGGATCCGCGTGATCCACTGGGTCATGTAGCCGCGGATGATGATCACGATGATGCCGACGATGAAGTACAGCACGGCGAGCCGGGCGTACTTGTCCGGGGCGATCTGCTGCACGCCGGCGGCGACACCGGTCCACACGAACAGCTCACCGGCGTTCGCGTGCGGGAAGAAGGCCGTCACCGGGTGCACGAAGGACACCGCGGAGTCGTAGAAGGCCGGCTTGTACTTCTCCGGCAGGAACCGGCCGAACGTGTAGGCCATCGGGTTGGTCAGGATGATCACGGAAATGATCGGCATGATCGAGTAGCGCGTGATGGCGTACTTGCCGGCCCACTGGACCGCGCGCGTCACCCGCTCCTCGCCGATCCACGTGGTGACCGCGTACATGGCGGTCAGCAGCACGATCAGCAGCGGGAGAATCCCCGTGATCAGGCTGGTCAGGCTCTCGGCCGATGCGTTGAACAGTCCGATGAAGTGTTCAGCGAACCAGGTGATTGCGTCCATTTACCGGCGCCCCCCTCTGCTCGGCGCCATCGTCGGCGCAACTGGGCTCGGGCCGAAGGCCGCGAGCGATACTGATGACATCAGTAACTCCTTTGTTCTGGTTTGCACCATTGTGCACATCTCTGCGTACTTTTGTGCACCACGGTGAGTTAAGCATGCCGGGGACGGGGACCGCAAGAGTGCCCATGAAATGCCGGACGCGGGTCGCCGAGGGCGACGAAGTCCTCCACCGGACGAGCCCCGGCCGGTCCGGACCGCCCTCAAACCGCGCCCGGCAAGGAAGAACGTCCGACCCGACGGGTTCCTGGCGGGCGCGGCCCCCGAGTCGGCCAACTCCTCAAACGTTCTGCACAATCTCCCACATGGTGCGCACAGATGCCCACCGGGCCGCACCGGACGCCGCCACCCCGGGAACGACGAACGGCCCCGCGGCGCGAACGCCACGGGGCCGTCTGGGCTGTGAATCTAGGAGGCGAGCACCTCGTCGAGGAGCACCTCAGCGCGATCCTCGGCGACCTTCTCGGCCAGGGCGAGCTCGGAGACGAGAATCTGCCGGGCCTTCGCAAGCATGCGCTTCTCACCTGCGGAGAGCCCACGCTCCTTCTCGCGGCGCCACAGGTCGCGAACCACCTCGGCCACCTTCAGCACGTTGCCGGAGTGCAGTTTCTCGAGGTTCGCCTTGTAGCGCCGGGACCAGTTGGTCGGTTCCTCTGCGTGGGGTGCCCGCAGGACGGTGAAGACCCGCTCGAGGCCATCGGCGTCGACGACGTCCCTGACCCCGACCAGGTCGAGGTTGCACGCCGGCACCCGCACCACGAGGTCGTTCTGACCCACGATGCGCAGCACCAGATAGAGCTTGTCCTCGCCTTTGATCGTTCGGGTTTCCAGGGCTTCGATCACTGCCGCGCCATGATTGGGGTAGACCACCGTTTCACCGATTGTGAACGTCATATCAGCTTTGACCACCTTTCCCGGCTGCCAAGTCTAGCACAAACCGCCCACAGGGCGGACCGTCTCTCCTAGCCAGAGGCCCATTAGGGGTTGACAGCACGACGCATTCTGTGCCTTGAAGCCCGCTTTGTCGCAGCACTCCTTGCCAGACCGCACATGCTGACAAAGGCGGGCGGACCCGCCGGGTATTCCCGGCGGGCCCGACCCGGGTCGATCACGCGATCGCGGCGACCTGCTTCTGCGGCCAGATGGTCTTGGCTGCGATCACCGCGATGGCACTGACCACGACGCCCACGGCGAGGCTGACCAGGAAGCCGAAGATCGCTGCCGGCAGCGGTTCGAAGGCGAACAGGACGAAGATGCCGCCGTGCGGAGCCCTCAGGCCGACATGCAGGCCCATGCTCAGCGCACCGGTCACCGCGCCACCGAGCATCATGGACGGGATCACGCGCAGCGGGTCGGCCGCGGCGAACGGGATCGCGCCCTCGGAGATGAACGATGCACCGAGCAGCCAGGCCGCCGCGCCGTTCTCACGCTCCACCTCGGTGAACAGCTTCTTCCGCACGACCGTGGCCAGGGCCATCGCCAGCGGGGGCACCATGCCGGCCGCCATCACGGCCGCCATCACCTCGAAGTTGGCCTGGGTGCCGGCGGAGAGCCCGGCCGTGGCGAACAGGTACGCGGCCTTGTTCACCGGACCGCCGAGGTCGAAGCACATCATCAGGCCGAGCACGATGCCCAGGATGACCGCGGAGCCGCCCGACATGTTCTGCAAGCCCGCCTCCATCGCCTTGGTCAG
This sequence comes from Propionicimonas sp., assembly GCA_040774965.1. GTDB lineage: Bacteria > Actinomycetota > Actinomycetes > Propionibacteriales > Propionibacteriaceae > Propionicimonas. The sequence goes on from JAXGTK010000012.1 coordinate 2,572, forward strand.
GTTGGCCAGCGGGGTGCCGAGGAAGAAGTACATCACGCCGCCGACCGCGAACGTCACGACGAGCGGGATGATCACCACGGGCATCAGGCCGGCGAGCCAGCGGGGCACCTTGAACCCCGAGATCCACAGGGCGAGCACGCCGGCGAGCAGGCCCGTGACCAGACCGCCGAGGAAGCCTGCGCCGATGGCGGCCGAGATCGCACCGCCGACGAAGCCGGGGGCGATACCGGGACGACCGGCGAGCGCGTAGGCGATGTAGCCGCTCAGGGCGGGGATCAGGAACCCGAACGCCGCCGCACCGACGGTGAACAGCACCGCCCCGAGGTACAGCGCGAAGCCCGCCGGCATGTTGGTCAGCGAGTTGGTGCCGAGCACGAGCGACGCCATCGAGGACGCGCTCTGGCAGGTCGCCGGATCGGCCCAGGTCAGGGCGGTGCAGTCCTTCGGCGCCAGGGCGATGTCGTAGCCGCCGAACAGGAAGCCGAGGGCGATCAACAGGCCGCCGGCCGCGACGAACGGGATCATGTAGGAGACACCGGTCATCAGCGCCTGCTGGATACGCTTGCCGACGCCCAGTTGGGAGCCGCCCCCCGCCGAAGCGGTCGAGGCCCCACCGGCGGCACCGGCGACCTTGCGCGCGCGGGGGTCGTCGATGGCGGCCAGCGCCTCGGAGACGAGCTTCGACGGCTCGTTGATGGCCCGCTTCACGCCGGCCTCGATCACGGGCAGCCCGGCGAAGCGCTCCCGCTCCCGCACCGGGACGTCGGCGGCGAAGATGGCCGCGTCCGCGTTCCTGATCAACTCGGGGTCGAGCCAGTCGATCCTGCCCGAGCCCTGCGGCTCGACGATCAGTTCGACACCGGCGGCCCTGCCCGCCTGCTCGAGGCCGTCGGCGGCCATGAACGTGTGGGCGATGCCGGTCGGGCAGGAGGTGACCGCCACGATCACCTTCTTGCGGGTCTCCTCCGTGGTGGCGACCACGGCGGCCGGCTCCGCGGCAGCCGGGGCGTCCGCGGCAACCGGGGTGGCCGGCGCGTCCGGCCGGGTGGCCTGGTCGACCAGCGCGACCACCTGCTCGGGCGTGGTGGCGCTGCGCAGGCCGTCGAGGAACTCCGCGCGCATCAGCGAGCGGGCCAGCATGGCCAGCAGGGTGAGGTGCGCGTCGTCGGAGCCCTCGGACGCCGCGATCATGAAGCAGATGTCGGCAGGTCCGTCGGCCGCGCCGAAGTCGACCCTGGGGCTCAGCCGGGCGAAGGCGAGGGTGTTGGTGTTCACGGCGGCGGAGCGGCAGTGCGGGATCGCGATCCCTCCACCGAGGCCGGTGACGGCCTTCTCCTCGCGGGCGAGGGCGTCGGCTGCGAGGCCGGCCTCCTGCGCGCGGCCGGACTTCGCGACGAGTGCGGCCAGGCTGTTGATGACGTCGGTCTTGGTACCGCCGAGGTCTGCGTCCAGCAGGACCAGGTCGGCAGTGATGAGTGGTTCGGACAACGGTGTTCCTTCTGTGATGTGGGCGGACGGTGGTCTTGGGCGGACGGTGGTCGGGGGTGGTGGTGGGGACGGTGGACGGCGGGCGGGAGCGGGGTCGGTCAGGCGATGGCGGTGACCCTGACGTCGGAGGTGTTCAGCTGTTCGGGTTTCGGCAGCGTCGTCCCGGCGAGCGATGCCGCGGCCGACCCGTAGGCCACGGCGAGCCGCAGCCGGTCGGGGGCGGACAGGTCACGGGTGTGGGCGAGCACGTAGCCGGCGACCGAGGAGTCCCCGGCGCCCACGGTGCTGCGCACCGTGATCGGCGGCGGGCCGGCGTGCCAGGCGCCCTCGGGCGTGACCAGGACGGCGCCCGCCCCGCCGAGGGTCGCCATCACGGCGCCGACGCCGCGCTCCACCAGCGTGCGGGCGGCCTCGACGCAGCCGGCGGGGTCGCCGGCCGCGGCGGCCGCCTCGAGCGCGTCGGGATCGACCCCGGTGAGCTGGGCGAGCTCCTCGGCGTTCGGCTTGAGCAGGTCGGGAGCCGCGTCCGGGAACTGGGCGGCGAGGGCGAGCAGGGGCGCGTCCGAGGTGTCGACCGCGATCCGGCAGCCCCAGGGACGCAGCGCGCGGACCAGGTCGGCGTACCAGTCGGCGGGCACGCCCGGGGGCAGCGACCCGGAGAGCACCACCCAGTCGGCCCGCTCGGACTCGAGCACCAGCAGGTGCGCGAGCCGCTCGATCGTCTCGCCGTCCAGGCTCGGTCCCGGCTCGTTGATCTTGGTGGTGGTGCCGTCCGCCTCCGTGAGGGTCAGGTTGGTGCGCACCGTCTCGGCGAGCGGCACGGAGCGGTACGGCACGCGCAGGGCGTCGAGCCCGCGCAGGATCTGGTCGTCGGGTCCCGCCGGCAGGATCGCGCGCACCGGGTGGCCCGCGTAGTGCGCGACCCGGGCCACGTTGATGCCCTTGCCGCCCGGCTCCGAGGTGACCGAGTTCACCCGGTGCACTTCGCCGCGCGCCAGCGGACGGTCGAGGGTGGCGGTGCGATCGAGCGAGGGATTCGCGGTGAGCGTGACGATCATGCGACGACGATCTCGATTCCGGCCGCGCCCAGTTCGGCGCGATCGTGGGCGGAGATGCCGGCGTCCGTGATCAGGACGTCGACCGCGGCCAGCGGGGCGAAGGTGACCAGCAGTTCGACCCCGATCTTCGAGGAATCGGCGAGCACGACGGTCCTGCGGGCGGCGGCGACCATGGCCTCCTTCACGGCGGCCTCGTCGGGGTCGGGGGTGGAGAACCCGTGGCCCACCGAGGCGCCGTTGGCGCCGATGAAGGCGACGTCGCAGCGCAGCCGGCCGAGCGCGGCCACCGCCTCGCCGCCGACGGTCGCCTGGGTGAGGCCACGGACGCGGCCACCGAGCAGGTGCACCTGTACGCCGCCGTTGGAGGCGGCGAGCTGGGCGGCGACCGGGACGGAGTTGGTCACGACGGTGCTCAGGGAGCCCGGCGGAGCGGTCGCTGCCAGGCGCCCGATCGTCGTGCCCGCGTCGAGGATCACGGTGGAGCCGGTGGGCGGAAGGTACGCCAGGGCGGCCTCGGCTATCCGGGTCTTCTGGGCGACGAAGGCCGGTTCGCGCTCGGTGAGCGCGGTCTCGACCAGGGCCACGTTCTCGGCGACGACGGCGCCTCCGTGCACGCGCCGCAGGATGCCGCGCTTGTCGAGCACGTCCAGGTCGCGGCGGATGGTCTCGGTGGTGACGTCGAACCGGGTGGCGAGGTCCGCGACCGAGACCCGGTCGTAGCGCAGGGCCAGGTTGACGATCGTGCGATGCCGCTCCTCCGCGTACATGTCCGCTCCCTCCGATCATCGATCGATGTTGACATGCATTGTTTTATCTTGGTTTGCGTGTGTTTGTCAAGAGGTTCAGCGAGAACCGGGTTGGGATCGGTTGGTATTTCAGGGCAGAACAAAGGCCGGCCCTCCCCCTGGAGGACCGGCCCGGCCGGATGCGGTGCGGCTGCTACTCCCCGTAGGTGTCCTCGTCGGAGAACAGGCCCGAGACGCTCTCGCCGCAGTTGATCCGGCGCACGGCCTCGGCGAACAGCGGTGCCACCGACACGGTCGCCAGTCGGTCCAGGCCCTCGGGCGCCGGCACGGTGTTGGTGGAGACGATCTCGACGATGTCGGGCACCGCGTTCAGCCGGTCCACGGCCTTGCCCGAGAACAGGCCGTGGGTGCACGCGATCGAGATCGAGTTCACGTGGTAGCGCCGGACGGTGTCGATGAGTTCGACGACGGAGCCGGCGGTGGCGATCTCGTCGTCGAGGATGATCACGTCCTTGCCGCCGACCTTGCCGACGATGGCGTCGATCACGACCTTGTCGTCGGCCTGGCGCCGCTTCGAGCCGGCGGCCATGTGCACGCCGAGCATCCGGGCGAAGGCGTTGGCGGCCTTCGCGTTGCCGAAGTCGGGCGAGACCACGACCGTGTTGGACAGGTCGCGGCTGCGGAAGTGGCGGGCGAGCACCGGCAGCGCGGTGAGGTGGTCGACCGGCATCGAGAAGAAGCCGTGCACCTGCTCGGCGTGCAGTTCCATGGTGAGCACGCGATTCGCGCCCGCGGTGGCGATCAGGTCGGCCACGAGCCGCCCGCCGATGCTGATCCGCGGCTGGTCCTTCTTGTCCGAACGGGCGTAGGAGTAGTGGGGCATCACGACGGTGACGTGGGCCGCGGAGGCGCCGCGCGCCGCGTCCACCATCATCAGCAGCTCCATCAGGTTCTCCTGGGTGGGCGGCACGAGCGGCTGCACGATGTAGACGTCGCGCTGGCGGCAGTTCGCGCGCAACTGCACCTGCAGGCAGTCGTTGGAGAACCGGGAGAGCCGGGACGGGGAGAGTTCCACCCCGAGGATGCTGCACATCTCCTCGGCGAACTCGCGGTGGGCGTGGCCTGAGAAGACAGTGATGTCGGACACGAGGACCAACCCTAACCGCCCCGCCGCCCGCGTCCGCCCCGCCCCATCTCCGCGAGACCGCCGACCTGTCGGAGCCCGGCGTTGCTATGGCGACGCCGGACTCCGGCAACCCGGCGGGTGGGATCCGGGGATCAGGCGTTGAACTTGTAACCGAGGCCGCGGACGGTGACCAGCAGGACGGGGTTGGCCGGATCCTCCTCGAGCTTGGCCCGCAGCCGCTTCACGTGCACGTCGAGCGTCTTGGTGTCGCCGACGTAGTCCGGGCCCCAGACCCGGTCGATCAGCTGGCCACGGGTGAGCACGCGCCCGGAGTTGCGCAGCAGCAGCTCGAGCAGTTCGAACTCCTTCAGGGCCAGCTGCACCGGCATCCCGCGGACGCTGGTCTCGTGCCGCTCCACGTCCATCCGGACGCCTCCGGCCTCGACCACGTCGGTGATCAGGTCGATGTCCTGGCCGCGCCGCAGCACCGCCCGGATCCTGGCCACCAGTTCGCGGTGGCTGAACGGCTTGGTGACGTAGTCGTCGGCGCCGAGCTCGAGGCCCACCACCTTGTCGATCTCGGTGTCGCGAGCGGTCACCATGATGATCGGAACGCTGCCGCGCGCGCGCAACTGGCGGCACACCTCCGTCCCGGGGAGCCCGGGCATCATCAGGTCGAGCAGCACGATGTCGGCGCCCTGCCGGTCGTAGGCGGCCAGGTCGGCCGCACCGTCCGGAGCGAGCCCGACCTCGAACCCCTCCTTCTGCAACAGGAAGCCGAGGGTCTCCCGGTAGGTCTCCTCGTCCTCGATGATCAGCACCCTGGTCATGCCCGTGCTCCTTCCTGGCTGGCCGGCAGCCTGAGGGTGAAGGTCGAGCCCTGCCCGAGCTTGCTCCACACGGTGACCTCCCCGCCGTGTGCGTGGGCGACGTGCTTGACGATGGACAGCCCCAATCCGGTGCCGCCGCTGGCCCTGCTCCGGTCGGCATCCACCCGGTAGAACCGTTCGAAGATGCGCGCCTGGTCGGCATCGCTGATCCCGATACCGTTGTCGGACACCCGCAACTCGACCCGGTCGCCGCTGGCGCGACTGGTCACGGCCACCCGGGCTCCCTGCTCGGAGTAGGCGATGGCGTTCTGGACGAGGTTGGTCACGGCGGTCTCGAGTTCCTCGGAGTCGCCCACGACGCACAGCCCCGGCTGGGCGCTCAGGCTCACGCTGATCCCGCCCGCCTCGGCGATCTCCCGGCAGCGGGTGACGGCGGCCTCGAGCAGGCCGGTGACGTCCACCTCGTGCGCGGCGAGCATCGGGTCCTCGGCCTGGAGCCGGGACAACGCGATGATCTGGGAGACCAGTTCGTTCAGGCGCCGGTTCTCCTTCGTGAGCTTGCCGAGGAAGCTGTGCACGGCGTCGGGGTCGTCCGCGGCCGCGTCCGCAGCCTCGGCCAGCAGCCCGATCGCCCCGATCGGCGTCTTCAGTTCGTGGGTGATGTTGGCCACGAAGTCGCGCCGGGTCTCGCTGAACCGCAGGTCGGCCGAGCGGTCCTCCCCCACCACCAGTGCGGCGCCGTTGCTCAGCGGCACGACCTTCACCGAGAGCTGCACCAGCGGACTGCCGGGTCCGGGCGGAAGCCGCAGGTCGCGCTCGAGCGGGTGCAGGCTGCGCCGCGTCTCGGCGACCATGTCGAGCACCTCGGACGGGCCGAGGCTGGAGCCGCGGACGAGGCCGCACGCCTTCGCGAACGAGGAGGCGGCGAGCACCGTGTCCGCGTCGGTGACCACGGCCACGGCGGCGCGCAGCGGGCCGAGGATCTCGCCGAGCTGCTGCCGGGCGACAACCTGGCTCGCGTCCCTCGCGTTGGCCCTGCGCACACCCAGCCACACGGCCAGGGCACCAAGCCCGGCACCGAACACCAGGCCCAGCAGGGCCAGGGCGTTGGGCGTCATGCCCCGGAGTCTAGAGGGACGCGGGGTACCCACCGTCCCGAATTCGCGTCGTCCCGCCTCGCTTGGTCGAAGGTTCACCGAGTGTTCACCTGCTGTTGGGCACCCGGCCCGATGGCGCGTCGGGTGCCTGTCTAGCCTGTCCGCGGGAGAATAGCGCCGACCGGACGGATGGCGGCCCTGGAACGGAAGAGGCAGATGCGCGACAACTACCACGAGAGCCTTGAGAGTGTGGTCAACGACCTGGTGGGGATGAGCGAGGCGGTACAGGTCGCCGTCCGCGAGGCCACCAGGGCCCTTCTGGAGGCCGACCTCGCCACGGCTGAGCAGGTGATCAGCGACGACGTGACGATCGACGACCTCCACGACCAGCTCGAGGCCCGCTGCTTCCAGCTGCTGGCCCGGCAGGCACCGGTGGCCGGCGAACTGCGCACGGTGGTCGCTGCGATGCGGATGGTGGCCGATCTCGCCCGGATGGGCGACCTGGCCGCCCACGTGGCCAAGATCGCCCGGCTCCGCTACCCCGAACACGCCGTGCCCGACGGGCTGGTGCCGAACTTCACCCTGATGGCGAGGGTGGCCGAGGAGATGGTCGCCACCGCCGGGCGGTCGCTGCGCGAGCGGAACGCCCACGACGCCGGCAAGCTCGCCGACAACGACGAGGAGATGGACGAGCTGCGCAAGAGCCAGTTCCGGGTGATGCTCGGCCAGGACTGGGCCTACGGCGTGGAGCCGGCCGTGGACGTCGCCCTGCTCGGCCGCTACTACGAGCGGATCGCCGACCACGCCGTGCTGATGGCGTCCCGGGTGATCTACGTGATCACCGGCCTGCTGCCCGAGGGTGAGAACTGGCCCGTCGCCTGAGCCCCCGCGTCACCCGCTCACAACGCCGAACGCCACCGTTCCGGTCGAGTACCCGTGCTCCGGCACAGGCGTTCGACGGGAACGGTGGCGTTCGACGTGCTGACTACTTCTTGCCCTGGTTCTTGACCGCCTCGATCGCCGCGGCGGCGGCGTCCGGGTCGAGGTAGCGTCCGCCGGCGACGGTGGGCCGCAGGTCCTCGTCCAGCTCGTACAGCAGCGGGATGCCGGTCGGGATGTTCAGGCCGGCGATGTCGGCGTCGCTGATGTTGTCCAGGTGCTTCACCAGGGCGCGCAGCGAGTTGCCGTGCGCGACCACGATCACAACCTTGCCGTCCCGCAGGTCCGGGACGATCGCGTCGTACCAGTACGGCAGCATCCGGGCCACGACGTCCTTCAGGCACTCGGTGAGCGGCCGGGCCTCGGACGGCAGGCTGGCGTAGCTCGGGTCGGCGAACTGCGTGAACTCGTCGTCCGCGGCGATCAGCGGCGGTGGGGTGTCGTAGGAGCGGCGCCACAGCATGAACTGCTCCTCGCCGTAGGCCTCCAGCGTCTGGGCCTTGTTCTTGCCCTGCAGGGCGCCGTAGTGGCGCTCGTTGAGCCGCCAGGACCGCTTCACGGGGATCCAGTGGCGGTCGCAGCCGTCGAGCGCGAGGTACGCGGTGTGGATGGCGCGGCGCAGCACGGACGTGTGCACGACATCGGGCAGCAGGCCCTCGGCCTTCAGCAGTTCGGCGCCGCGCCTGGCCTCCCCCACGCCCTTGTCGTTGATGTCGACGTCCACCCACCCGGTGAACAGGTTCTTGGCGTTCCATTCGCTCTCACCATGGCGGAGCAGGATCAGCGTTGCAGTCATGCTCCGAGCCTATCGGCCCGTGACCGGCCCGCACCCCACGAGTTCGGGGCTGGCAGAATCGCGATCATGAGTGATCGTGGAGTAGCAGTCGTCACCGGCGCCAGCAGCGGGATCGGGGCGGCCACCGCCCGCCTGCTCGCCACCCAGGGGTTCGACGTGGTCTGTGCCGCCCGCCGGCTCGACCGGGTGCAGGCGCTCGCCGCGGAGATCGGCGGAAGGGCCCTCGCCTGCGACGTGACGTCGGACGCGGACATCGCCGCGCTCGCCGGGGCGGTCGGCCCGCGGCTGGACGTGCTGGTCAACAACGCCGGCGGCGCCCTCGGCCAGGAGCCCGTCCAGGCCGCCGACACCGATGCGTGGGAGCAGATGTACGCCGTGAACGTGATCGGCACCGAGAAGGTCACCCGGGCGTTGCTCCCGGCGCTGGTCGCCGCGCGCGGCGCGATCGTGTTCGTCACCTCGGTGGCGGCGGACGGGCCGTACGAGGGCGGCGCGGGCTACTGCGGGGCGAAGGCCGCGGAACGGATGATCGCCGGGACCCTGCGCCTGGAGTTCTGGGACCAGCCCGTCCGGATCACCGAGATCTGCCCGGGCATGGTGCACACCGAGGAGTTCTCGCTGACCCGCTACGGCGGCGACCAGGCACGCGCGGACGCCGTCTACGCGGGGGTGCCGAACCCGCTGACCGCGGAGGACGTGGCCGAGGCGATCACGTGGATGGCCACCCGTCCCGCGCACGTGAACATCGACCGGCTGACCATCCGTCCGGTCGCCCAGCCCGCACAGCACAAGGTCTTCCGCGGCTCCTACGCCTGACCGCGCCGTCGGGCGACCTCGATGACGGCACTCTCGTTCACGTCGCCGAGGCCGGACGCGAGCAGCGCGTCCAGGCCGTCGAGGGCCACCTGTCCGAACGGTGCGCCGACCCCGAGCCGCCCGGCGAGCCGCATCGCGTACGCGGTGTCCTTGCGCCGTAGCCTGCCGGAGAACACGACCTCGTCGTGGTCGGCGGCCGCCATCCGCCGGCTGTTCCGCACCACCTGCGGGCTCGCCGCCTGGCCGGACGCGATCGCCTCCGCGACCTGCGCCAGGTCGAGCCCGGCCCGCTCGGCCAGCGCCAGGCCCTCCGCGGCGCCGGCGATCTGCACGGCTCCCATCAGGTTCACGATCAGCTTGTAGGCGGTCCCCGCGCCCACCTCGCCGAAGTGCACCACGCGGTCGGACAGCGGCTCGAGCACGGGCCGCGCCGCCGCCAGGTCGGCGGGATCGGCGCCGACGAGCAGGGTCAGCGTCCCGGCCGCCGCAGCGTCCGGAAGCCCGGTCACGGGGCAGTCCACGTAGCGCAGGCCGGCCGTGCGGACGGCGTCCGCCAGCTCCAGCACCCAGTCGTGGGAGAGCGTGGAGCACTCGATCGCGAGGGTCTCCGGGCGCGGGTGGCCGGAGAGCACTCCGTCCGGCCCGAGCCAGACCGCCCGGGACGCCTCGTCGTCGCTCACCATCACCACGACGGCGTCCACGCCCGCGGCCGCTTCCGCCGGTGAGGCGGCCGGGCGGGCGCCGCGCGCCACCAGGGAGGCGGCGCGTCCCGGCGTCCGGTTCGCCACCACCAGGTCGTGCCCGGCCTCCAGCAGCCGGGACGCCATCGCGTGCCCCATCCGACCGAGCCCGACCATCGCGACAGTTGCCATGGCGGTGCACCCTACCGCCGAGGGCCACCCTGCGTGCTCGAGTGCCAGCCTCTCAGGCTGGCGCTCGGTGCAGAAGGCTGGCCCTCGACAACACCCGGACGCGGCAGGAGGCCCGCCCCTGCCGGGACGGGCCTCCTGCGCTGTGGTTCAGTCGAGCTCGATCAGGCCCTCGCCGGCCTTCACCGGAGTGCCCTTCTCGACGAGGATCCGGGCCACCGTGCCGGCCTTCGGCGCGGTGATCTCGGTCTCCATCTTCATGGCCTCGAGCACCATCAGCACCTCGCCGGCCTCGATCTCCTGGCCCTCCTCGACCAGGACCCGGGCCACCGTCCCGGCCAGCGGCGCGACCACGGCGTTCGCCGAGGTCGCCTGGACCGACGCGGTCGTCGGGGTGTGGATGGCCCCACTACCGCCGATGACGATCGTGCCGAGCTGGGGAGCCTCCTGCTCCTCCACCTCCACGTCGATCTCGTAGGCGATCCCGTTGACAGTCACCTTCAGTTTCATTGGTCTTCCTTCTCAGCGCGTGTACAGCGGGTGGTGGGTGTGCTGGGAGCGCCGCGTGTTCGACGCCCAGTTGCGTCCCGTCGTGAAGTGGGGCTGACGACGCTTGGCCCGGTGGCCGAGGTAGGCGGCCACCGCGGCGGCGATCGCCACCATGGTCTCCTCGGGCACGTCCTGGCAGTACAGCTCCAGCGCCTTGATCTTGATCTCCATGCCCTCGATGCGCTCGGTGAGCGCCTTGACGAGGTCGAGCAGTTCCGCTTCGTCGGCCATGGCGATCACACCGGCCCGAGGCCGTGCTTCTTGGCCGGCCGCAGCTCACGCTTGGTGGCCAGCAACTCCAGCGCCATGGCCACCTTCCGCCGGGTGTCGCCCGGATCGATGATGTCGTCGACCAGGCCACGGGCAGCCGCCATGAACGGGGTGGAGAAGGTGTTGCGGTACTCCTCCACCAGTTCCTCGCGCCGGGCCTCGGGATCCTCGGCCGCCGCGATCTCCTTGCGGAACACGACCGCCGCCGCGCCCTCGGCGCCCATCACGGCGATCTCGGCCGTCGGCCAGGCGAAGACCTTGTCCGCGCCGAGGTCCTTGGCAGCCATCGCCAGGTACGAGCCGCCGTAGGCCTTGCGCAGCACCACGGTGATCTTCGGGACGGTGGCCGCCGAGTACGCGTACAGCATCTTGGCGCCGTGCCGGATGATGCCGCCGTACTCCTGGGCGGTACCCGGCAGGTAACCGGGGACGTCGACCAGGGTGAGGATCGGGATGTTGAAGGCGTTGCAGAACCGGATGAACTTGCTGCCCTTGTCGGAGGCGTTGATGTCCAGCACGCCGGCCATCACGTTCGGCTGGTTCGCGACGATCCCGACGCTGCGCCCGTTGATGTGGGCGAAGCCCACCACGATGTTGGTCGCGTACCCGGCCTGGACCTCCAGGAAGTCGGCGTTGTCGATGATCTTGGCGATCACGTCGCGCACGTCGTAGCCCTGTTTGCCGTCCACCGGGACCACGTCGTGCAGCGACGGGTCGTACTCCACGTTGTAGTCGCCCTCGACCAGCGGCGGCTCCTCGGTGTTGTTCTGCGGGAGGAACGTGAGCAGCTTCTGCGCGATCAGGATCGCCTGCTCGTCGTCGTCGGCCACGAAGCTGTTCACGCCCGAGACCGACATGTGGGTGTCCGCGCCGCCCAGCTGGTCCTGCGTCACGTCCTCACCGGTGACCTGCTTGATCACGCTCGGCCCGGTGATGAACATGTGGGCCTTGCGGGTCTGGATGATGAAATCGGTCAGGGCCGGGGAATAGACCGCGCCACCGGCGCACGGACCGGCGATGATCGAGATCTGCGGCACCACTCCGGAGAGCAGGACGTTGGCGTAGAACACCTGGCCGTACCCGGACAGGGAGTCGATGCCCTCCTGCACCCGGGCGCCGCCGGAATCGTTGAAGAAGATGAAGGGGGTGCCGGTCTCCAGCGCCGACTCCATCATCTGCACGACCTTCTTGTTGTGCGTCTCGCCCGCGGACCCACCGACGACGGTGAAGTCCTGGCTGGCGATATGCACCGGGCGGCCGAAGACCGAACCGGTGCCGGTGACCACACCGTCCGCAGGCATGTCCGCGGTGTCCATGCCGAAGGTGACCGTGCGGTTCTTCCGGAACAGGCCGATCTCCTGGAAGCTCTCCGGGTCGATCAGGGCGTCGATCCGCTCGCGTGCGGTCAGCTTGCCGGCGTCACGCTGCTTCTGCAGTCGGGCCTCGCCACCGCCGGCGCGGGCCGTCAGGCGGGCGTCGAGGAGTTCGGCGACCCGCTTCTTCATCGGTACTGGCTTCTTGCTCATCTCGTCCTACCTCAGGCCATCTCGACGGTCACGGTGTTCTCGCGTCCACCGAGTGACACCTTGTACTTGATCGGGCCGCGCACGGCGTTGGCCGCGCCACTGGCCGCATCGGCCTCGGCCTTGAGCTGCTCCGGGGTCTTGCCGACGTTCTTCGGGCCCTCGTCGCGGGTGCCGAAGAAGCCGGGAGCGACCCCCGGGAACATGGCGTACGTGAGCACGTCCTCGTCGGTGCCGTTGAAGCCGTCGAGCTTCGCCGCGTCCTCGGTGAGCTTGTCCCACTCGGGCGGCAACAGGTCGGCCGGACGGACCGTGATCGGCTCCTTCTTGGCCTGGGCCTGCGCGATCGCGACGACCTCGGGGTTGCGCTCGCCGATGCACTCGCCGTAGTAGCCGAGCATCAGGTCGGCGAACTCGCCGGTCATCACCTTGTACTTGCCCATCAGCACGTTGAACACCGCCTGGGTGCCCACGATCTGGCTGGACGGGGTGACCAGCGGCGGGTGGCCGGCGTCCGCCTTGACCAGCGGCACCTCGGCCATGACCTCCTTGATCCGGCCGCCGGCGCCCTGCGCCTTCAGCTGGCTCTCCATGTTCGACAGCATGCCGCCGGGGATCTGGCTGGAGAAGATGTCGGTGTCCACCAGCGTGGCCGACTCGAATTCGGCGTACTTCGGACGGACCGCGGCGAAGTGGTCCCGGATCTTCGTCAGCCGCTCGGGGTCGAGGTTCGTCGTGTACGGCGTGCCCTCGAGCATCGCCACGAGCGACTCGGTCGGGTTGTGGCCCGGGCCCAGGCTCATCGAGCTGATCGAGGTGTCGACCACGTCGGCGCCGGCCTCGATCGCCTTCTGCAGCGAGACCAGGGTGACGCCGGTGGTGGAGTGGCAGTGGACGTTGATCTGGACGTCCTCACCGTAGGTCTCCTTGATGCCGCGGACGATGTCGTAGGCGGGCTGCGGCTGGAGCAGGGCGGCCATGTCCTTCAGGGCCAGGGACTCGGCCCCCATGTCGAGGAGCTGGCCGGCCAGGCGCACGTAGCCCTCGACCGTGTGCAGCGGGGAGATCGTGTAGCAGATCGTGCCCTGCGCGTGCTTGCCGGTCTTCTTGACGGCCTGCATGGCGTGGGCCATGTTGCGCGGGTCGTTCAGCGCGTCGAACACGCGGAACACGTCCATGCCGTTCTCCGCGGACTTCTCCACGAACCGCTCCACCACTTCGTCCTCGTAGTGGCGGTAGCCGAGCAGGTTCTGGCCGCGCAGCAGCATCTGCAGTCGGGAGTTGGGCATCAGCTCGCGGAAGGTCCGCAGCCGCACCCAGGGATCCTCGTTGAGGTATCGGATACACGCGTCGTAGGTAGCACCACCCCAGCACTCGACGCTCCAATAGCCCGCCTGATCGATGTCCTCGCACGCCCCGACCATGTCTTCGAGGGCCATGCGGGTTGCCATCAGGCTCTGGTGAGCGTCGCGGAGGGCGAGCTCGGTCACACCAATGGTTCGCTGACTCATGCCTCCATCCTCTCAGACCGTCTACTACACCTCGTCGTATCAGGGTGATTACGGACGCCTGTGAGACAAACGGTCTGACCTATGAGAAATGGTGCTCCGGGGAGCGTGCGAACCACCTGCTCTGAGGAATTTCATCCCGCATTGAAACGGCGGCCCCCGACGGACCTACAACCAGCCGTGCTTGCGGAAGTTGCGGTACAGCAGCAGGCACACCACGAACATCCCGCCCAGGACCACGGGGTACCCCCACGGGCTGTCCAGCTCGGGCATGAACCGGAAGTTCATCCCGTAGATGCCGGCCACCATGGTGGGCACGGCGGCGATCGCCACCCAGGCGGAGATCTTGCGCATGTCCTCGTTCTCGGACACCGAGAGGCGGGCCACGGCCGCCTGCAGGATGGACGACATCAGCTCGTCGAAACTGCCCACCTGCTCGCGCACCTGCTCGAGGTGGTCGTGCACGTCGAGGAAGTACTGGCGCATCTCGCCGTCGGCCTGCACCTCGGCCAGCCTGCGCAGCGGGACATGCAGCGGGGCCACCGTCCGCTTCATCTCGATCAGGTCGCGCTTGAGCTGGTAGATCCGCTCGACCTGCGGGGTGCCGCGGACGGCGAAGACGTGGGTCTCGATCTCCTCCACGTCCTGCTCCACCTCGTCGGCGACACGCAGGTAGTCGTCCACCGCGGAGTCGATGACGCCGTGCAGGACCGCGATCGGCCCCCTGCCCAGGTGCTCGGGCCGCGACTCGAGGTTGCGGCGCACCGGCTGGAGCGCCCCGTAGCGTCCGTGGCGGACGGTGAGCGCGTACCACTCGCCGACGAGGACCGTCGCCGTCCCGGTCTCGACGATCTCGCCACCCTCGCCGCGCACGTCGGTGTCGACGTAGCCGAGCGTGCGCAGGGAGAGGAACAGCGTGCCGTCGTCGTAGCGTTCCAGCTTCGGCCGCTGGCGGGAGTTCCCGGCATCCTCCAGGGCCAGGGCGTGCAGTCCGAAAACCCCGCCCAGCGCGTCCAGTTGCGCGGGGGTCGGCTCGAACAGGCCCAGCCAGACGAACCCCGAACCGGCCCCGGCGCGATCGCACGCGGCGGCGAAGTCGATGTCCGCCTGGCGTTCGCCGTCCACGTAGTAGGCCCAGTCGATCGCCGCGGCCAGCGGGTCCACCGCGGCGGGCGTGACGGACGGCTCGGCCGGAGCGGTCGGTGCCGCTCCACGCCGCAGCTGCGCCGGGCGGAGCGTCGCGGGCAGGCCGAAGCGGCCCGGACGGGACAGGTTCAGGTTCATGGCGTGCTCCTCGTACGGAAGCCCGCGACGGAGTCGAGCCGGCTCAGCTCGGACGCGTGCCGCGGGCGGTGGGCAGGACGGGTATCAGGGGACTGCCGGGTGACATCCGCCCCACCTCCTTCGCTCGTCCGCCGCAGCGGGGCACGTCGTTTCCGCAGGAAATGGTAGCCCCGGAAGGTGTCCGGGAGGCGAATCACCGGTGACGGCTCCGCCCGCGGCCGGCGGTTCGGCCGGGACGGCGGTTCGGACGGGACGGCTCCCCGGGCCGGCCCTTCGTGACGCTGCCGGGCTCGTACCTCACCCGGCAGCTCCTCAGGGACCGGTGCGGCCCGCGCCCCACCCGACAGCTCCTCAGGGACCGCTGCGTGACACATCAGGCCCGTACCTCACCCGGCAGCTCCTCAGGGACCGGTGCGGCCCGCGCCCCACCCGGCAGCCCCTCAAGGACCCGTGCGTGACGCGTCAGGCGGGGTTGGCGGCCTGGTCGCGGTGCCGGATCCGCGGCATCCGCCGGGCCATCTCGGCCTCGAACAGGCGGCCGACCGCGTCGGGGTCGATCCTGCCGTCCAGCGTCGGAAGGGTCTTGTTGAAGGCCCGCTGGCAGACCACCAGCCAGGCCTGGCCCATGGCGAGGGTGAGCGAGGACGCGACCGAGGCGTTGATCACCCCTCCGACCACGCTGCCGGCGCCCGGGATGAACTTCAGCAGGCCGGCTGCGGCCGCGCGTCCGGCCGAGGTCGCGACCGACGTGGACGCGATCGCGAGCAGCGCGGAGGAGTCCAGGCCCAGACCGTGCAGCTGCGCGATCCGGGCCATCATCGAGAGCTGGATCGGCACCAGGATCGCCGCGGACGAGAACGGGATCGGCACCGCGGCCGCCGCGGCAGCGGCGGTCACGGCCGCCGCGACGGCCTTGTTGGACGCGGAAGCCTTGAGCCGAACATCGATCGCCTGCGCGGCCGCGAGGGCTCCCTGGACCGCTTCCGGAGCGACGCGAAAGGTGGCGCCGAGGACCTCCATCAAGCCGTAGGGCGGCTGACCGGTGAACGGGTCCCTCATCGCGTAGGTCATGTACGGGTGCCCCTCCACGATGGGCAGGTGCCGGGCCTCCAGCTGGCGGGCGAGCTCCACCGCGTCCGGGTGGTACTGCCCGTCCCGCATCGGCACCTGGGTGAGCACGAGCGCCACCGGCAGGCCCAGGTCGGCGAGCGTGCGGACGAAGCGCTCCTCGAAGTCCTCGAAACGGCGGTCCATGCCGCGCACGCAGTACCAGGCGACGTGCAGCTGCTCGTCGACCGGCTTGCCGCGGCTCTCCTTCACCGCCCGGGTGAGTTCCTTGACGATCTGGTCGTCGTCGCGGCCGAGTTCGAGGCCCCGGGTGTCGACCACGCCGAGCGAGCCGCGCTTGTCGAGGTAGAGGTGGGAGCCGTTGGTGACCGGGGCGCCGATGCCGGTCGCGGCGACGGGCTCGCCGAAGATGGCGTTGACCAGCGTCGACTTGCCGACCCCGGTCTTGCCGAACACGGCGATGTTGACCCGGCCGAGCTCCGCCTCCTGCCTGGCGAACTCCGCACGGAAGCTCTCGGTGAACCATTGCGTCACGCCGACCAGCCTATTGACGGACGGCTCCGGTGCCATGGGGCCTGTCCCTGAGCCGACCCGGGGAGCTCCCCTGCCCCGAGGCGCGTCACTTCTCCGACGGCGCGACCCGCACCTCCTCGCCGGTGAGGACGGCGACGATGCCGTCCAGGCTGACCTGCAGGAAGCTGCGGCCGTCGGGGGCGTGGGCGTCCGGGTCGAAGTAGTGGCCGGAGACGGCGTGCCTGAACGGGCCGATCGGGATCTCGGTGAGCCGGCCGTCCCGCTTCGCCCGGTTCCAGTGCGAGAACGGGTAGCGCGGCCAGCGACCGGTGAAGATCACCCGGCCCATCCGCTCCCAGCCGTCGCGGGTGCCGTGCAGGTGCCAGACGTGCCGGACGCGGTCGAGGCCCGGGTCGTTGGAGAGCATGCCGCCGAGCGAGACCACGTCCACGGGGATACCCGCCCCGCCGAGGAACCAGGCCGCCCCGATCGCCACCTGGCCGCCCCCGCTCCAGCCGACCAGCGTGACCCGCTTCCCGCTGCCCAGTTCGTAGCCATGGTCGACCAGCGAGCGCCCGATCTCGTCGGCGGTACCGAGGCTGAACGTGGGACCGTAGCGCCGGTCGGCGCTCACGAAGAGCTGCAGCGCGTTCCGCGCGTTGACCAGCATCCCGAGCATGCTCTCCGGCTTGCGCAGCCGGACCTTCTCGATCCGGCGCCACATCCAGGCGAAGGCCCGGTTGCCGGTCAGCGCGCGGTTCGCCGGCGAGTACGGGAACACGTCGCTGATCACCACCGCGCCCGGCAGCCGCTCGGCCAGGCCGTCCAGCAGCGGCAGTTCCTCGGGAGGGACGGACGCGCCGTCGAGCGCGCCGATCCCGGACAGGTAGAACACGTAGTGCTGGTAGTCGCTCTTCGGCCGGTCGTCGTCCAGTTCCCCGGACGCCAGCAGCGCCAGCGAGCGCGTCGCCTCGTCCGCACCCTTCTCCGACCACCAGCCCAGGGACTCCAGCGGAGCGGCCATGGCGGCGAGCGCGACGACGAAGCCCGCACCGACCACCAGCTGCAGGACCAGTCCGATCGCGAGCACCAGCGCCACCAGCAACAGCAGCAGGAAGTCGATCACCGGCTGCCCCCCTTGCGCTGCGCCAGCGTCGCGTCCGGGCCGACCGGCATGAACGGGTGCCCGGCGAGGATGTCGTGCCCGGTGAGCATGGACGGTCGGCCGGTGAGCAGCTGCCAGAACCGGTCGCCGAGCCAGGTGACCGGCTTCGCGAACGCCCAGGCGAGCACCTGCGTCGCGCCCCAGCCGAGGGCCGCGACCAGCAGCCCGGCCCACGGATCCACGTCGTAGCCGACACTGATCAGCACCCAGAGCGCGAGCAGGCTCCAGACCTGCAGGACCCGGGCGATCCACGGCCCGACGAACGGGATCATCTCCAGGACGCCGTAGACGAGCGGCCCCATCGACAGCATCACCGCGAGCGTGACGTGCAGCAGCGAGCGTCCGCCCACCACCAGGCTGCCGGCGATCCAGGTGGCCAGCGCCTGGAGCAGGTAGAGCAGCACCAGGGACGCGCCGTTGAGCACGATCGCGAACCAGAACCGCAGCCCGCGGACCCGGTTGACGAACAGCACGACGCTGTTGCCGAGCAGGGTGGACGCGGCCGCGAGCATCGCCACGCTGAACACGATCCAGACCGGGTGCTGCTGGGCCTCGACCCACGCGAGCAGGCCCGGGTCGAGCTGCCGGGACCGGGCCGCCGCCTCGAGCACGGCGCCCAGAAAGCCGAAGAACTGTTCCACAGCCTCGCCCTCCGCAGGGTGCGCGATGGCGCGACCCTAACACCGGCCCCGGGACGGTCGGTGCGGGTCAGGTGGGGATCACCCTGACCTCGGTGCCGTTGAGCAGCGCGACGACCGCGTCCGAGGTGACCTGCAGGTAGCTGCGCCCGTCCGGGGCGATCGCCTTCGGGTCGAAGTAGTGGTCCTTCACGTTGTGCTGCATGGGGCCGAGGTCGTAGATCGTGATCCGGCCCTCCTTGGTCGCCCGCGACCACGGGGAGCCGACCGCGATCGGCCAGCGTCCGGCGAACATCACCCAGCCGAGCTTCTCGAACGGGTCGTTGGTGCCGCGCAGGTGGTGGACGTGCCGGATCCGGTCCAGGCCGTAGTCGTCCGACATCATGCCGCCGATGGAGATCAGCTCCAGAGGGATCTTCGTCAGCCCCAGGTACCAGGCCGCCCCCAGCGAGATCTGGGCGCCGCCGCTCCAGCCGACCAGGGTCACCGGGACGCCGCTGCCCAGCCGGTAGCCGTGGCGCAGCAGCGACTCGAGCACCTGCTGGGCGGTGCCGATGTTGTAGGTGGGCCCGTAGCGGCGGTCGGCGCTCACGAACAGCTGGATGGCGTTGCGCAGGTTCACGAGCATCGCCAGCATCGCCTCGGGGTTCTTGAACCGGGTCTGCTCGATCCTCTTCCACAGCCACGACAGCGGCCGCTGCGCGGTCAGACCCTGGTTGCTCACCGAGTACGGGAACACGTCGGTGACCAGGCACGCACCCGGCACGCCGTCCCGGATCGCCGCGACGAACGGCTCCTCCTCGGGCGGGCGGGACTCGCCGTCGATCGCACCGATGCCGGAGAGGTAGACCACGTAGCGCGACCACGACGGCTGCTCGCCCGACTTCTCGTGCTCCTCGCGGAGCCGCTCGATGGTCGCGGCCGCCTTCTCCGCCCCCTTGTCCGACCACCAGCCCAGGGACTCCAGCGGGCCGATCGCCATGATGATCAGGACGAGGACGAGCACGCCGACCAGCAGCGTGAGCACGATCGTCATTCGGCACCCCCCTCCACGGCGGGGACGTCGAAGTCGAACTCGACGGGCATGAACTGGTGCCCGGAGAGGATGTCCTGCGCCGTGAGCAGGGTCGGGTTGCCCGACAGCATCCGCCAGATGCTGTTCCCGAGGGCCGAGAGGGGCTTGGCCAGCGCCCAGGACAGGCCCTGCATCACTCCCCAGCCGACGCCGGTGATCAGGAGGGCCTCCCAGTACCCGACGCCGTAGACGACCCCGACGATCGTCCACAGCGCCAGCAGGCTCCAGATCTGCAGGACGCGGGCGATGCCCGGGCCGATGTACGGGGCGAGCTCGAGGAACCCGAACAGCAGCGGCGCGGTGGCCAGCATCACGGCGCGGGAGGCCTGGAAGAAGGTGAGCCGGTCTCCGGTGAACAGGAAGCCGACGAGCGCGATCACCACGGCCTGGGCGACGAACAGGGCCACCATCGAGACGCCGTTGAAGACCAGGCTGACACCGAACCGCCAGCCGCGGATCCGGTTCCAGAACAGGACGACGCTGTTGCCGAGCAGCGTGGAGATGCCGGCCAGCATCGCGATGGTGATCGAGATCTGGAGCGAGGACGGATTGGTCCGGAACCACTCCGCCATCGAGCTGTCCAGGCTCCACACGCCGGTGATCGCCCGCCACAACGAACCCAGGAAGTCGCTCACAGTGCCTCCGTCCGTGCCAGGGGTGGTGCGAGCGTACCGCCGCGCCCCCGCCGTCCCCCGGAACCACGCACGGTCGCATGCTGGCCGCGGCGTCCGCGGCGCCCACGCCGGGTCTACGTTCGGACGGTTGTCCCGGCCGCGCCGACGCGGCCACCCCATACCCGGAAAGCACCATGAGCCTGCTGCGCACGAAGTCGATCGAGCAGTCGATCGCCGACACCGACGAACCCGAGTACCAGCTGAAGCGATCGCTCAGCGCCCTCGACCTGACCGTGTTCGGGGTCGGGGTGGTGATCGGTGCCGGCATCTTCACGCTGACCGGACGCGCCGCGCACAACGTGGCCGGGCCGTCCATCGTGGTCAGCTTCATCATCGCGGCGATCTGCTGCGCGCTGGCCGCCATGTGCTACGCGGAGTTCGCGTCCACGGTGCCGGTGTCGGGCTCGGCGTACACCTTCTCCTACGCCTCGCTCGGCGAGATCTTCGCCTGGATCATCGGCTGGGACCTGATCCTCGAGATGTTCCTCGGCGCGGCGGTGGTCGCCCAGGGGTGGAGCGCCTACCTCGCCTCGTTCCTGGACAAGGTGGGCATCACCCTGCCCACGGCGATCAGCTACGGCGGCGCGGTGGACGTGCCCGCGATGCTGCTGGTGCTCGTGCTCGGCGCCCTGGTCACGGTCGGGATCAAGGAGTCGCTGCGGGTGAACCTCGCCCTGGTGGGCGTGAAGCTGTTCATCGTCCTGTTCGTGATCATCGCGGGCATCGGGTTCATCAACCCGGCCAACTACTCCCCGTTCATCCCGGCGGCCGCCGCGCCGACGCTCACCAACAGCGCGGACTGGGCCGTCCAGCCGCTGCTGCAGTTCCTCACCGGGGCCGCGCCGTCCACGTTCGGCGTGGGCGGCATCCTGGCCGGTGCCGCGCTGGTGTTCTTCGCCTACATCGGCTTCGACGTCGTGGCCACCACCGCGGAGGAGACGAAGAACCCCCAGCGGGACCTCCCGATCGGGATCATCGCATCCCTGGCGATCTGCACGGTGCTGTACTGCGCGGTCGCGCTGGTCGTGACCGGCATGGTGCCCTACGACCAGCTCGACCCGAGCGCCGCCCTCGCCAACGCGTTCGCCTACCACGGGCAGGCGTGGATGGCGACGCTGATCGCCGCCGGCGCGGTGGCGGGCCTGACCACCGTCGTGCTCACGCTGATGATCGGCGCCACCCGGCTGATCTTCGCGATGTGCCGCGACGCGCTGCTGCCGATGGGCCTGGCGAAGGTGCACCCGAAGTACCGCACCCCGTGGCTGATCACCCTGGTCGTCACGGTCGTCGTCGCGCTCGTCGCGGGGCTGACGCCGATCGGCCTGCTCGAGGAGATGGTCAACATCGGGACGCTGAGCGCGTTCGTGCTGGTCTCCATCGGCGTCGTCGTGCTGAGGAGGAACCGCCCGGACCTGAAGCGCGCGTTCACCGTCCCGCTGTCGCCCTGGCTGCCGATCGCGTCCGCCCTGATCTGCGCCTACCTCATGTTGAACCTCTCGGTCGAGACCTGGCTGAGGTTCGTGGTCTGGCTGCTGATCGGGTTCGCGATCTACTTCGGCTACTCCCGCCGGCACGCCCGGCTGGAGACCGGCGTGAACATCCGTCCGGACATGACCGACGTGATGGCGCTCGGCCACACACCGCAGGGCGCGGCCGGGCCCCGCTGACCTCGGCCCGCCACGGGGCCGGTGCGGGGAGTCGGGAACCGGGGCGGTAGACTCAGCGGGTTCCCGATCCAGACGGAGTCCCGCATGCCCGCACGCGCAGACCTGCGCAACGTCGCCATCATTGCCCACGTCGACCACGGCAAGACCACCCTCGTCGACGCCATGCTGTGGCAGTCCGGCGCCTTCCGCGAGAACCAGGACGTGAACACCCGCGTCATGGACTCGATGGACCTGGAGCGTGAGAAGGGCATCACGATCCTGGCCAAGAACACCGCGGTCGACCACACGCTCACCGACGGCTCGACGGTCACCATCAACATCATCGACACCCCCGGCCACGCAGACTTCGGCGGCGAGGTCGAGCGCGGCCTGGAGATGGTGGACGGCGTCCTGCTGCTCGTGGACGCGTCCGAGGGCCCGCTGCCCCAGCCCCGGTTCGTGCTGCGCAAGGCGCTGGCGAAGAACCTCCCGATCATCGTGGTGATCAACAAGGTCGACCGCGCCGACGCCCGGATCGCCGAGGTGGTCGACGAGGTGTACGCGCTGTTCCTCGACCTGATCGACGACGACGAGGCCCACCACCTCGACTTCCCGATCATCTACTGCGCGGCGAAGGCCGGGCGCGCCTCGCTCACCCAGCCCGAGGACGGGGGCATGCCCGACTCGCCGAACCTGGAACCGCTGTTCAGCCTGATCATGGAGACGATCCCGGCGCCGCTGTACACGAAGGACGCCCCGCTGCAGGCCCACGTGACCAACCTGGACGCGTCCCCCTACCTCGGCCGGCTGGCCCTGTGCCGCATCGTCGAGGGCACGATCACCCGCGGCCAGACCGTCGCGTGGTGCCGCCACGACGGCACCGTCACGAACGTCCGCCTCTCCGAACTGCTGGTCACCAAGGCGCTCGAGCGGGTGCCGGCGGAGTCCGCGGGACCGGGCGACATCGTGGCCATCGCGGGCATTCCCGAGATCACGATCGGCGAGACGATCGCCGACCCGAACGACCCGAGGCCGCTGCCCCTGATCACGGTCGACGAGCCGTCCATCTCGATGACGATCGGCATCAACACCTCCCCGCTGGCCGGCAAGGTGGGCAAGCTGCTCACCGCCCGCCTGGTGAAGAACCGGCTGGACACCGAGCTGATCGGCAACGTGTCGATCCGGGTGCTGAACACCGACCGTCCCGACACCTGGGAGGTGCAGGGACGCGGCGAGCTGCAGCTGGCCGTCCTGGTCGAGATGATGCGCAGGGAGGGCTTCGAGCTGACCGTCGGCAAGCCGGAGGTGCTGACCCGGGAGGTCAACGGCAAGCTGCACGAACCCGTGGAGCGGCTCACCGTGGACATCCCCGAGGAGCACGTCGGCACGATCAGCCAGCTGATGGGCACGCGCAGGGCGCGCATGGAGCAGATGGTGAACCACGGCACCGGCTGGGTGCGGGTCGAGTACGTGATCCCGGCCCGCGGCCTGATCGGCTTCCGCACCGAGTTCCTCACCGAGACCCGCGGCACCGGGATCATGCACCACGTGTTCGAGGGCTACGAGCCGTGGGCGGGCGAGATCAAGACCCGGCTGACCGGCTCGCTGGTGGCCGACCGGCTGGGTTCGGTGACCTCCTACGCCCTGTTCAACCTGCAGGAGCGCGGGACGCTGTTCGTGGCGCCCGGCGACGAGGTGTACGAGGGCATGATCGTGGGCGAGAACCCCCGCCAGGACGACATGGACGTGAACCCCACCAAGGAGAAGAAGCTGACCAACGTCCGCTCCTCCACCGGTGAGGAGCTCGA
>JAXGTK010000013.1:0-25800 GCA_040774965.1 Propionicimonas sp.
CAGGTCGGTCAGCACCATGTCGCGGGCTGGAGAGCGCAGCCCGCGGGACACCCAGGCGAGCGATCGCAGGATCGCGACCTGCCAGATCGCGGTGGTCAGTCCGATGGCCGCGGTGGCGAGGGCCGTGCCGAGGTAGCCGCTGCGGGCCAGCCGGCCGCGTCGCCGCGGATCGGCGGCGATGGGGCCGCCGGCGAGCTTGCTCAGCCCGGTGAGGGCGTCCGCGACGCCGTCGATGGCGGCCAGGGCACCGGCCCCACCGCCCAGGACGCCCGTGACGAAGCCGGGCAGCAGGGCGGTGGCCATCTCGTGGCCCGCGTCCGAGCAGAAGGACGCCGCACCGACGCTCACCACGCCGGGGGTGAGCCAGCGCTCCTGCGGTGCCCCGCCGGTCGCGTCCGGGCTCTCGGGCATCATTCCTCCTCAGGCCGGGCGCACGCCAGGAACCGCCAGGCGTCGCGGCACCGGGCGGGGAACCGCAACGCCGCGTCCAGCGTAGGCGTGTGGACGGTGAGCCGAGGTTGGCCGGCGAGCGGAATTGTGCGCCGGACGGCAAGGCCGCGTCGCCCCGAATGCGCCTAGCTTCTACCGATTCGTCCCGACTCGACTGCCCACTGAGCGAATCCGCCCGGCGGGAATGGGAGCCGGTAGTGGGTCTGGAGTAGAGAATCGGCGACTGCCGACACGGTGTCGAGCGTGAGTAGTCCATCTGCAACGGCATCGCAAAGCAGGCCGAGCGTTCGACGGACGCGGACACCACTGGATGATCCGGCCTTGTATCCGGCGTAGTCGTCCACTATGGCCACCAAGCCGTGTGTCTGGGCCAGCGCCAAGACGCCACACTCTCCCGTGTTGCGGCCGTCATCGCCGACGAGTCGCCGAGCGTAGCGGCTGTAGGCATCGATCTCGGCTTCGGTCTGGATCGGCGCGACCTGAATCCAGTTGTGCGTGAAGACTTGGTTCAGCCACGTGTGGACACCGCAAGCTCCTTGTATCTCTCGTTCGACGGTGTCAGGAATGAGGATGACGTTGCCGGGTGCGAGCATCTGCAGCACGCCGAGCCACCCTGCCCGCGCGAAGTGGCTCAGCGGGCCCGTGTCGACTGTCCATTCGGCGGTCATTCTGTGAGTGCCCAGAGCGAGCCTTCATCCACTGTTGCCCGGGCAGGTAGATCGTCCTCGCTGAAGTTCTGCCGCAACAAGGACAAGGCTCGGGCGCTCGTGACATCGTCCGCGCGGTAGGCGCGCAACACGGCTCGTTCGTAGTCAGGGTGTAGCCAAGTGCCCTCAAGATCGTGGGGAACATACAGATCGTTCTCAACGATGTCGGAGCGGTTGGTCCTCACTTGCCGTATCTCGGCCGCTATCGAATGGTCGACAAGGCCGAGATCGTTGTGCAAACGGCGAGCCAAGGTTGACATGTCTACACGGAAGGTGGACGCGAGCATGACGGCTGCTCGGCGAACTCCTCGGACTATCAGTCGGTTCCAGTGGGCACCTATCGGTTCCGCCGGGAGGAGGTATGCTCGCGCGAACCGGTCCATTCGTGCTTCGTGCTGATTCTCGCTGGTTGCGGGATCGACGCGGAAGTCCTCCACGTATCCGTCGTTGACCAGGTAGTGGCATAGCTCGTGTGCCAATGCGAGGCGCCGGCGTCCAACAGCGTTCGACGAGTTGATGACAGCGATCCCCCAGGTGTCGCTGCTTGTCGATGCCGCGTCAGCGCCATCGCCGAGCGGCTCCGCGAAAGGCACGAGTCCGACCGTCCATGCCGCGGTGGTGAGGGCATCGATAGGAGAATCTGGTGCGATCCCGCAGATCTGGCGAGCTCGACCAGCCAACGCCTCTGCATCCGCGGATGAGCCTGGCCGCTCGAAGATCTGCGGACGGACGGGAATCTGCAAGTGACCCAGCTCAATCAGGAAATCAACGTCAGCCAGTGACTGTTCCAGGGCGACATCTATATCAGAGCCCACCCAGTCGGGGGTTGTGGCCCCGCGATGCTGGGGCATCCCGGCCGGTCGCGGCAATACGAACCACTCAAGTCGTCGGCCCAGCTCCCTCGCAATGCCGGCGAGCTCTAGTGCATTCACCTTGCGCTGTCCCGATTCGATCTTGGCCAGCGCGCTGCGCTCTAGCCCTAGAGACTGAGCAAGCTGTGACTGCGTGAGACCCTTTTGCATCCGTGCTTCGATGATGCGTGTAGCAACCTCGCCCCACTCCATGTGTGCGATTATCGCACACGCAAGCAAGGCCTGTGCTCTGAGTCTCAGATCTCTGATGGCGGCGGGGGCGTAGGGCCTTGTTGCAGTCACGCGCGATGTGCTCTTTGTCGGTGTTGGTGCTCAACTGAAGCGCTGCTGCGTTGATGGGCGCAAGAGCGGGCTGGCGAGCCCTCCCGTTAGGGTACGGCTGGAGCACGGAAAGCTGAAAGCCGCTCCAACTGAGGATTACATTCCTAGCCAGAGCGGCTTTCCGCTGGTCGGGGTGACAGGATTTGAACCTGCGACCTCATCGTCCCGAACGATGCGCGCTACCAAACTGCGCCACACCCCGAACAGCCCTGACTGGGTCAGGGCCGAGAGGCAGTCTAGCCGAACTGCAGGGCCTCAGCCATTCGGTCCCGGAGTGAGGGTGAGCAGGGTCACCTCGGGCGGGCAGGCGAACCGGTACGGGGCAAACGGGGACGTGCCGACCCCGGCCGAGACGTGCAACCACATCGTGTGGTCGCCCGCGTGGTAGCGGCTCAGCCCCTTCGCCTGGGCGGGCGGAAGGTCGCAGTTCGTCGTCAGCGCACCCCAGCCCGGCACACACACCTGGCCGCCGTGCGTGTGGCCGGCGAACGCCAGCGGCACCCGGTCGGTCGCCATCGCGTCGAGCACCCGGGCGTACGGCGCGTGGGTGACCCCGATCGCGAGGTCGGCGCCTTCCGCCGGCTCGCCCGCCACGCTCGCGTAGTCGTCCCGGTGCAGGTGGGCGTCGTCGGTGCCCCGGAACTCGATCCGGACGCCCCGGACGTCGAGCGTCGCCCGGTGACCGGTCACGTCCCGCCAGGCGCCCGCCGTCAGCCCCGCCCGCAGGTCCTCGGTCGGCAGCAGTTCCCGGTCCTCGTGCACGCCGTGCCGGCTCGTCGAGGACGCGAGGTACCCCAGCGGGTTCGACAACCCGGACGCGGTGTAGTCGTTCGAGCCGAACGCGAACACTCCCGGCACCTCCAGCAGCCGGCCGAAGGCGTCCAGCAGCGGCTCCAGGGCGTTCGCGTGCGCGATGTTGTCACCGGTGTTCACCACCAGGTCGGGTTCGAGGCCGGCCAGCGCCGCCACGAACTCCCGCCGGCCCTTCTGGTAGGCGGCCAGGTGGATGTCCGAGACGTGCAGCACCCGCAGCCGCGGCGCGCCCACCGGCAGCACCGGAACGCTCACGCGTCGCACCCGGTAGGAGTGGGCCTCGATGAAGGTGCCGTAGGCCACGCAGGCCGCGCCGGCGAGCGCGAGCCTGCCGACGACCTTGCCGATCACGTCAGCGTTTCCGCGGTGGAGTGGTCGCCGTCGGCGTCGGGGTCGGGGTCGGGGTGGGAACCGGCTTCGCACCCTTGGAGATGATGATCCCGATCGTGCTGCCCTTGGAGATCGTCCCGCTCTGGGTGAGCCCGACGAAGCCGCCCTTGGGGACGGTGTCCGAGAACTGGTAGGTGTAGTAGCTGTCGAAGCCCGCCTTCGTCAACCGCGACTTGCAGCCGGAAGGGCTCATGCCGTAGCACGAAGGCACCCCCACGGTCTCCCCGTTCAGGATCGACTGCGGCGGGTCCACGAATTGGTCGTGCTTCTTGATGTCCTTCAGCGCCTGTGCCATGGCGGGCTGGAGCATCCTGCGGCCCGCGTCCGAGCCGTAGCCCGAGAGCCAGGTGCCCGAGTAGGGCAGCCTCACGCCGCGCAGGTAACTCTGTCCGCGGGCCCTCCAGAAGTTCTTGATCGGCTTGCGCGGGCTGTTGTCGTAGCTGATCACCGCAGCGGTGACGAGGTTGGGCGTGTAGCCGATCGTCCACTCGGCCTTGTTCAGCGGCACCGTTCCGGTCTTGCCGGCGAGGGTGTAACCGGGAATCCGGACGCTGCTCAGCGTGCCGCCGGCCCCGGTGTACGGGCCCTGGAAGATCTTGTTGATCGCGTCCGCGAGGTCGGAGTCGATCACCCTCGTGCACCCGGCGCTCGGCACGTCGTACTCGACGCCCTCCTTGTTCACGATCGACTTGATGATCACCGGGTTGCACTTGACGCCACGGTTGGCGAACGTGCCGTAGGCGGTCACCATCGACAGCGGCGTGATCTCGGCCGAGCCGAGGGTGAAGGCGGCGATGTTGTTGTACTCCTCGACGATGTCCTTGCCGTTGGCCAACTGCAGGCCGACCGTCTTGGCCATCTTCGTCGTGGCGCAGATCCCGACCTGCTGTTCGAGCGGCACGTAGTAGTTGTTCACGGACTGCGCCGTGCCGTTCCACATGTTGTAGGTGCCGGATTCGGGGTTGTCCACCACCCAGCGCCCCTGGATCTTGAAGGCCCCCGAGCACGACTTGAAGGTCTCGCCCTGGTAGTTCCGGCTCTGTCTCACCCGGAAACTGGTGTTCACGCCGTAGCCGTTGTCCAGCGCGGCAGCGGCGACGAACACCTTGAACGTGGAGCCTCCCTGGAAGCCGTCCGCGCCGTGGTACCCGCTGCCGACGGCATAGTTGTAGAACGTCTGGCCCTTTCTCCAGTTCGTGCCCATGTCGGGTCTGCTCTGGGCCATCGCCTTGATCAGGCCGGTCTGGGGATCCATCATCACGATCACGCCGATCGCCGGGTCCTTCGGCGAGACGTTGTTGTTGACGACCTTCTGCGCCTTGTTCTGGGCCTTCGTGTCGATCTCGGTGGTGATGGTGAGGCCGCCGCGGTAGATCCGGTTGAGCCGCTCGCTCTCGGTCGCGCCGAGCGCGGTCGCCTGCTTGGTGAGCACCTGCAGGGCGTAGTCGCAGATGAACGGCAGGCTGGAGTTGGCGCAGCCCTTCAGCTTGGAGGTCACCTTGCTCGCGTCGAACTTCGTGGCCTTGGCGTCGGTCGCCTCCTGCGACGTGATCAGGTTCAGTTCGAGCATTCGGTTGATCACGTCGTTGCGGCGCTGGATGCCCTCCACGGGGTGGGTCACCGGGTTGGTCGCCACCGGGTTGCGCACCAGGCCGGCCAGCATGGCCGCCTGCGGCAGGGTCAGGTCGGCCGCGCTCACCCCGAAGTAGTGCTTGGCCGCGGCCTGGACGCCGTAGGCGCCGTCGCCGTAGTAGGAGATGTTGAGGTAGCGCTCGAGGATCTCGTCCTTGGTGAACTGCTTCTCGACGGCGATCGCGTAGCGGAGCTCGCGAACCTTGCGGGCGATCGTGTTCTCGGTCGCCGCCGCCTTGGCCGCCGCGTCGTTGTTCTCCTCCGCCTGCTCGATCAGGACGAGCCGGACGTACTGCTGGGTGAGGCTGGAGGCGCCCTGGGTGTTGCCCTGGCTGGTGGACACCAGCGCACGCAGCGTGCCCTGCAGGTCCATGGCGCCGTGCTCGTAGAAGCGGTGGTCCTCGATGGCCACCTGCGCCTGCTGCATGATCGGGGCGATCTTGCTCAGCGGCTCGTAGACCCGGTTCTCGTCGTAGAAGTAGGCCAGCACCTTGCCGTCGGAGGTGAGCAGCCGCGACCGCTCCGGCTGGGGTGTCGTCTCGAGTTCGGTGGGCAGCTGGTCGAGGCTGGCGACCGCGTCCTTGCCGGCGCCCGTCGCCATGCCCGTGATCGGCACGATCAGGCCGGCGGCGAGCAGCCCGCCGAGAACGGCTACCACCACGAACATGATCAACGAGTAGAGCCGTTTCCCCATGCGCATGGGTCCAAGGGTACGTTACGCCACCCAACGCCCCGAACGCGGCGTGCCGGAAGCGGAGTCGCCCCGGATCGCCCCTAGCCGCGGGCAGCTTCTTGACATAGCCTGACCCGTACACCTAGCAATTGCGTAACCGCTTTTTGCGGGTGCCCCCGGGGAGAGGATGAGAGCAATGACGCTCGGAGTCGACGACTGGACCCTCCAGGCCAAGTGCCGCGGCCTGCAGGATGAGCTGTTCCCTGAGGGTGCCGACCAGAAGCGCGCACGATCGGTCTGCTTCAGTTGCCCGGTGCGCAACGAGTGCCTGGCCGAGGCCCTGGACAACCGGATCGAGTGGGGTGTGTGGGGCGGCATGACCGAACGCGAGCGTCGCCAGTTGCTCCGCCAGCGCACCGACATCACGTCGTGGACGTCCATCCTCTGCCCGAAGAACCGTCGCTACGAGTGAACCCCTCGGGCAGGAATCGTTCCGGAGCCGCCCGATCCTCGATACTGGGGCCATGACGAAATGGGAGTACGTGACCGTGCCCCTGCTGGTGCACGCCACCAAGCAGATCCTGGACAACTGGGGCGCGGACGGCTGGGAGCTCGTCCAGATCGTGCCCGGCCCCAACGCCGAGAACTTGGTGGCCTACCTCAAACGCCCGGTCGAGTGATGAACGAGGAACTGGACGAGCTGACGGCCTCGGCCCGGCTCGCCGGGCTCGGGATCGAACTGCCGGCCGTGCCCACGCCGGTGGCCGCCTACCTTCCGGCCCTGCTGTCGTCGGGGCAGGTGTTCACCGCCGGCCAGCTGCCGTTCGTGGACGGGCAGCTCGCCGACGTCGGCAAGGTCGGCGCCGGGGTGAGCCCCGAGCGGGCGGCGGAACTCGCGCGCATCGCGGCGCTCAACGCGGTCGCGGCCGCGGCGTCCGTCGTGGGCGGGGTGGACGGCATCCGCCGGGTCGTGAAGCTGGTCGTCTACGTGGCCAGCGACCCGTCCTTCACGAGCCAGGCGGCCGTGGCCAACGGTGCGTCCGAGCTGCTGCAGCAGGCGTTCGGCCCCCGCGGCACGCACGCCCGAAGCGCTGTCGGGGTGGCGGTCCTGCCGCTGGACTCCCCGGTGGAGGTCGAACTCGTCGTCGAGGCCAGCGCAGCCTCGTTCTGATCGTGGTCCCAGGCGAATCCCGGACGGCGCTGGTGCGCCGGGCGCGGGCCATGAACCGGCTCCTCGGCGAGCTGTACCCGGACGCGCACTGCGAACTCGACCACGCCGACCCGCTGCAGCTCCTGGTCGCCACGGTGCTCTCCGCGCAGTCGACCGATCGCCGGGTGAACACCGTCACCCCGGTGCTGTTCGCCCGCTACCCGGACGCCGCCGCGCTCGCCGGGGCGGACCGGGCCGAACTGGAGGAGCTGATCACGCCGACCGGCTTCTTCCGCGCCAAGACCGAGTCCCTCCTCAAGCTCGGGGCCGCGCTGGTGGAGAACTTCGGCGGCGTCGTGCCCGGCACGCTGGACGAGCTCGTCACGCTGCCCGGGGTCGGACGGAAGACCGCCAACGTCGTGCTCACCGACGCCTTCGGGGTGCCCGGCATCACCACCGACACCCACCTGATCAGGCTCAGCCGGCGGTTCGGCTGGACGGACGCGGACAAGCCCGCCCAGATCGAGGCCGAGGTCGGGGACCTGTTCCCGAAGTCGGACTGGATCATGGTGAACCACCACGTGATCTGGCACGGACGGCGACGCTGTCACGCGCGGCGTCCGGCGTGTGGCGCCTGCCCGCTGGCCCGGTTGTGTCCGGCCTATGGTGAAGGCCCGACCGATCCGAAGGTCGCGGCCAAGCTGATCAGGGAGCCACGCGGATGACGAGACGACAGGTTGCACAGGCGGCGGCAGGGCTGGCTCTCGCCGTCGCGCTGGCCGGGTGCGCCGACCTGCTGCCCGGGGTGGGCGGAGTCTCGTCCAGCCCGATCGCTGCGACGCCGTCCGCTGCGGGCACAGAGCCCAGCCCCACCGCGACCGACCTCGTCTCCGCCCGGAAGGCGGCCGGGATCGCCGACTGCCCGGCGAGCGGCAAGGCGTCCGCGCTGGCGGGTGGGCTGCCCGACCTCACGCTCGACTGCCTGGGCGGGGACACCACCGTGCGGCTCGCCGCGTTGCGCGGACCGATGCTGATCAACCTGTGGGCGCAGTGGTGCCCGCCCTGCCGGGCCGAGGCAGCGCACCTCTCGGCGTTCGCGAGTACCCAGACGAAGGTGGCCGTGCTCGGTATCGACTACGCCGACCCCGACCCGGACCTGGCGATCGAGTTCGCCCAGCTGACCGCGATGACCTATCCGGAACTCGTCGACCCCGAGCACACGCTGAAGGCGCCGCTGGGGGTCACGGGCATTCCCTACACGATCCTGATCGACGCGGACGGCAAGATCGTCGCCCGGCACCCGGGCCAGTTCACGTCCCTGGAGAACGTGCAGGAGTGGGTGGCGGAGGGGCTCGGCGGGTGAGCGCGCCGGTTCCGGCCGAACTGCGCGACGCGAGCGCGCGGTTCACCCGCCCGGACGCGCTGGGCTTCATCTCCGGCGCCCGGGCGCCGCAGGGCAAGCGGGCTGCGGCGGTCCTGATCCTGCTGGGGCCTTCGCACCCGCCGGCTGAGCCGCACCCGCCCGCTGAGCCGCAGCCCCGGCTGGTCGAGCCTGATGAGACCCCTGCGAACTACGAGGTAGTACTCGTCGAGAAGCGGGCCGACCTGCGCTCGCACGCGGGCCAGATCGCGTTCCCCGGCGGGTCCATCGAACCCTCCGACCCCGACCCGGTCGCGGCCGCGCTGCGGGAGGCGGACGAGGAGGTCGGGATCGTGCCGGCCTCCGTGGACGTGCTCGGCATGCTGCCGGCCGCGCACATCTCGCGCAGCGGCTTCGACGTGACGTCCGTGGTGGGCTGGTGGCACGACCCCGTCCGGCTGCTGCCCGTGGACGTCGCCGAGATCCACGCCGTCCACCAGGTGCCGGTGGCCCGGCTGCTCGACCCCGCGAACCGCAGCACCTGGGCGCACCCGGGCGGCTTCCGCGGCCCCGCGTTCACCCTCGACGACCTCTACGTGTGGGGCTTCACCGCCTACCTGCTGGACGGGCTGTTCGAACTGCTCGGCTGGACCGAGCCCTGGGACGCGTCACTGGTCACCCAGATCCCCCCGCGTTTCCTCAGCGAACGGCTCTGACCTCCGTCCCTCCACTGCCGGGTCGCCCGGCTCCGGCGATGCCGAAGTGTGACCACCCGGCGGGTGCGGAGGGCGGCTGCACGCGCAAGGATGGTGCCATGGCTCCCTGGTGGCAAAGCGCAGTGGTGTACCAGATCTACCCCCGCTCGTTCGCCGACAGCGACGGGGACGGCATCGGCGACCTGCCGGGCATCCTCGCCCACCTCGACCACCTCAGCGCGCTCGGCGTGGACGTGGTCTGGCTCTCCCCGGTGTACCGCTCGCCGATGGACGACAACGGCTACGACATCTCCGACTACACCGACATCGACCCGCTGTTCGGCACGCTGGCCGACCTCGACGCGCTGATCGCCGGCCTGCACGAGCGCGGCATGAAACTCGTCATGGACCTCGTCGTGAACCACACCTCCGACGAGCACCCGTGGTTCCAGAACGCGCGCGAGGTGTCCTCACCGTGGCGCGACTGGTACATCTGGCGTCCGGCCAGGGAGGGCTTCGAGCCCGGCACGCCCGGTGCCGAGCCGACCAACGCGGGCTCGTTCTTCTCCGGCCCCGGCTGGCAGTTCGACCCGGCGTCCGGCCAGTACTACCTGCACCTGTTCAGCCCGAAGCAGCCGGACCTGAACTGGGAGAACCCCGCGGTGCGGCGGGCCGTCCACCAGATGATGCGCTGGTGGGTCGAGCGGGGTGTCGACGGCTTCCGGATGGACGTGATCAACCTGATCTCGAAGACCTACCCGCTGGTCGACGGTGT
Source organism: Propionicimonas sp. (assembly GCA_040774965.1). GTDB lineage: Bacteria > Actinomycetota > Actinomycetes > Propionibacteriales > Propionibacteriaceae > Propionicimonas. The sequence continues at coordinate 9,839 of JAXGTK010000013.1, forward strand.
GGTGAACGGGCCGGACGGGCTGAGCTACGACCCGTCCCCGGCTGTCGAGGGGCCGCGGCTGCACGAGTTCCTGCGGGAGATGAACCGCGAGGTCGGGCTCGGCGAGAAGGACCTGTTCAGCGTCGGCGAGATGATCCTGGTGGACGCTGAGACCGCGCGCTCGCACACCGACCCGGACGCGCACGAGCTCGGCATGGTGTTCACCTTCGAGCACGTCAGCATCGACTCCGCCGCCGGCGGGACCAAGTGGGACGTGATCCCCCTGCACCTGCCCGCCCTCAAGGCGAACCTCGCGCTGTGGCAGGAGACGCTGGCCGACGTCGGCTGGAACTCGCTGTACTTCGAGAACCACGACCAGCCGCGCTCGGTGTCCCGGTTCGGCGACGACAGCCCCGGTTTCCGGGTGGCCTCGGCCAAGACACTCGCCACGACGCTGCACCTGCTGAAGGGCACGCCGTACGTCTACCAGGGCCAGGAACTCGGCATGACGAACGCCGGCTTCACGTCGATCGGGCAGTACGACGACCTCGAGTCGACCCGCTTCTACACGCTGGCGACCGGCGCGGGGGCCGACCCGGCGCAGGTGCTCGCCGCAGTCGCGTTCAAGAGCCGCGACAACGCCCGCACGCCGATGCAGTGGGACGCGTCCGCGAACGCCGGTTTCACCACCGGGACGCCATGGCTGGCCGTGAACCCCAACCACACCGAGCTGAACGCGGCGGCTGCGGCGGCCGACCCGGACTCGGTGTTCCACCACTACCGGAAACTGATCGCGCTGCGGCACGACCTCGAGGTGGTGCGCCAGGGCCGGTTCGCGCTGCTGCTGCCCGACGACGAGCGGCTGTTCTGCTACACGCGCACGCTCGGCGACGACGTGCTGCTGGTGGTGGCGAACTGGTCGTCGGACGCGGTGCCGCTGCCGGACGGGCTGCCGGACCGTACCGGCGCGGAGGTGCTGCTGGGCACGCACGAGTCGGCCTCCGACGAGCTCGCGGGCTGGGAGTCCCGCGTCTACCGCCTCGCCTCGGACCAGATCGGGGACGGTTCCTGATTCGGTCCACCTGAGAATGGACTGAAACAGGAACCGTCCCCAATTCGGTCCAGGACTATGACTCGATCTCGGGACGCTTCCCGGTGAGCGAGAGGGCCGCGACGTCCGCCTGGCCCTTGGCGACGGCGCCCTTCACGGCCTCGACGGACGCCTCGACGCTCGCCTGGGTCGCCTCCGGCGGGGTGAAGTCCATCCGGCTCCTGCCGATCAGGGCGAGGACGCCGGCCACCAGGAAGAACAGCACGGCCATCACGATGAAGCCCAGGGTCAGCGCGGTGAGCAACTCGAGCCCGAACCAGGTCTGGAAGCCCAGGGACAGCCAGAACGCGAACCCGCTGAACAGCAGCGCGGCACCGCTGAGGCCCACGTAGGCGGCCCCGCCGAACAGGCCGGCGCCCACTCCGGCGGCCTTCGCCTGCGGCACGAGTTCGGCCTTGGCCAGCTCGATCTCGCCCTTGACGATGGTGATGACGTCGGCCTGGATGTTCTTGATCACCTCGGCGATGTCGGACTGTTCGGCCATTCGGAGCTCCTTCAGCGCGCTGTCGCTGCCAGCCTAACGGGTGGCCACCCGCCGCAGGGCGGTGGCCACAGGACCGGTGCTCAGAGGTTGATCTGCAGGCCTTCCTCGGGCGGACGCAGGGCCGAACTGAACTCGCTGTGGTCGACCTCGGCCCGCCAGCACATCACCGAGTAGGGCAGCAGCAGCGGCTCGGGCTGCCGTGCGGAGCCGTCGTAGAGCGCACCCACCTGGTCGAGCAGCCGGTTCGCGGCCGACTCCTCGAGGGCGGCGAGCTTCGGGGCACTGCTGACCATCTCGAGCATGCCGTCCCTGGTGATCGGCACCCACTGCCGGAACGTCCGGTGCTCGACCACGGGGAAGTGCGGGGACGCGGCGATCGCGGCCACCGAGTAGAGCTCCTCGCCGCCGGTCATGGCCTCCGGATCGTACTCGCGCAGGATGGCGGCCAGCCTGCGCACCCACGGCACCGAGTCGTCACGGACGGTGTAGAGCACGCTCAGGCGTCCCCCGGGCGCGAGGACGCGGGCGAACTCCTCCAGCGCGAGCCCGGGCGGCAGCAGGTGCATGCCCTGCGCCACCAGCACCTGGTCGAAGGAGCAGGGCGTGAACGGCAGCGCGTCCGCTGCGGCGGCGACGACCTGCAGCTGGGGGTAGCGGCGGCGGGTCGCCCGTGCGGCCGAGCTCGCCCGGTCGGTGAGCGTCACCGTCTTCCCCTGCCCGGCGAGCCGGTTCGCGGTGACCGCGGACGGCCGGCCGATGGCCAGCACGCGACCCGGCCCGGCCGGCGCGAGCCAGTCGAGGGCGGGGGCCGGGAAGGCTCCGGGGCTTCCGTTGGTCATGTTCGCATGTTAGGCGACGGCCCGTCCCGACCCCGGCCGAACCTCCGGCGGTCGCCGAGCCTGTGGAGAACTACCCCGCCGGGGGTTGTTGTCCACAGGTCCGGGGCCGGGGTGAACGGTTCGGACTCCCGGCGCCGAAGGTGTGGGCGTGGAGGCGAGCCGGGGCAGGGACGTGCTGGTGGTGGCGCGGGCGGGCGAGACGCAGGACGCCATCCTGTCCGCTGTCGCCGCGCAGGAACTTGATGCGGAGGTGGTCTCCGACCCCGACCGGGTCGCGGTCCCCTGGCGGACGGCCGGCACCGTGCTGGTCGCCGACGAGGTGGCCGAACGGCTGGTCGCGCTGGCGCTCCCGCACCGGGAGGGGGTGTTCCTCGTCGGCGGCGACGCGTCCGAGCTGTCCACGTGGTCGGTGCCGCTGGCGGCCCGGGTGATCCCGCTGCCCGAGGGCGGGGCGTGGCTGGGTTCGGTGCTGGCCGACGGGGCGAGCCGTGTGCGCGCGCCCGTCGTGGCTGTCGTCGGAGGCTGCGGGGGAGTCGGGGCGTCCACGCTCGCCGCGGCGCTCGCGCAACTGGCCGGGGAACGCCCGGGCGGTGCGCGCCCCGGCGCGTCCGCGCTCGTCGACGTGGACTCCCTCGGCGGCGGTATCGACCTGCTGCTCGGCGCCGAGCAGTCCGAGGGGTGGCGGTGGCCGCGGCTGAGCACGGCCGAGGGCCAGTTGGGCGACCTGCGCCGCTACCTGCCGGTGGTCGACGGCGTGTCCGTGGTGGCGATGGCGCGCGGACCGGCACTCGACCTGGCCCGCGAGCCGCTCGCCGCGATTGTGGCGGCACTGCGTGCCTGGCACTCGCTGGTGGTGCTCGACCCGGGTCGCTCGGCGGCGCCGGCCGCGCGTGAGGCGCTGCGGCTCGCGGGCCGGCAACTGGTGGTCGTCGGCCCGGGAGTGCGCGGCGCGGCAGCGGCGCGGCAGACTGTGCTCTCCCTCGGCCTGGAGCGGGCGGAACTGGTGGTGCGTGCCGGACGCGGCCGGCTGCCGTCCGACCTGGTCGCGGACGCGGTCGGCCGTCCCGTGCTGGCGAGCCTGCCCGAGGAGCCCCGCCTCGCGGACGCGGCCGAACGGGGCGAACCCCCGGCCCGCGGGGCGCGGCGTCGCTACCGGCGCGCGGTCGCCGGCCTGCTCGAGGACCTGCTCGGAGCGGAGGCGAGGCATGGCTGACGTCGACCTCGAGGCGGTCCGCACCCATCTGGGACGGCACGGACAGCAGGCCGGCCCGGTCGAGGTCGGGGCGGCCCTGCGCTCGCTCGGCCTGCTGGTCAGCGACTCGGTGGTCCGCCAGACGGTGGCCGCGCTCCGCCGCGACAGCGAGGGCGCGGGCGTCCTCGACCCGCTGCTGCAGCTGCCCGGCGTCACCGACGTGGTCGTGAACGCGCCCGACGCGGTCTACGTCGACCGCGGCCGCGGGCTCGAACCGGCCGACGTCCGGTTCTCCGGCGAGGCGGAGGTGCGGAGGCTGGCGGTGCGCCTGGCCGCCTCGGTGGGCCGGCGGCTCGACGACGGCTCGCCCTTCGTGGACGCCCGGCTGGCCAGCGGGGTGCGGGTGCACGCCGTGCTGCCGTGCGTGGCCGACTCGGGCACCTGCCTGTCGCTGCGGGTGCCGAACCGGCAGCGGCTCAGCCTCGCCGACTGGGTCGCGTCCGGCAGCCTGTCCGGGCAGGGCGCGAGCCTGCTCACCGGGCTGGTCGGGGCGCGGAGGGCGTTCCTGGTCTCGGGCGGCACGGGTTCGGGCAAGACCACCCTGTTGGGTGCTCTGCTCAGCCTCGTCCCGCCCGCGGAGCGGATCGTGATCGCGGAGGACTCCCGCGAACTGCGTGCGGACCACCCCCACTGCGTGCGCCTGGAGGGCCGTCCGCCGAATGCGGAGGGCACGGGTGCGGTGACGCTGACCGACCTCGTCCGGCAGGCGTTGCGGATGCGCCCGGACCGGCTCGTCGTGGGCGAGGTGCGCGGCGCCGAACTCGCCGACCTGTTGAGCGCCCTGAACACCGGGCACGAGGGCGGCTGCGGCACGGTGCACGCCAACTCGGCCTCCGACGTGCCCGCCCGCCTCGAGGCGTTGGCCGCGCTCGGAGGGCTCGGACGCGACGCGCTCCACGCCCAGCTCGCCGCGGCCCTCCAGGTGCTGGTACACGTGCGCCGGCTGCCCGACGGGCGGCGGTGGGTGGAGGAGTTGCGACTCGTACGTCCGGATCCGCTCACCGGCCGGTGCCTGACGGTGCCCGCGATCCGGTTCCGCCCGGGGGCGGCGAGCGCGCCCGGCGACGGCTACGAACAGCTGTGCCGGCTCGTCGGTGGAGGCGACCCGTGACCCTGCTGGCCGCCCTCGCCGCCGGCCTGGCCTGCTGGCTCGTGCTCGGGCCCGCGTCCCCGGCCCGGCTGCGCGTCCGCGAGGGCCCCGCCGTGCGTCGACACGCCCACCGCTGGGCCGGGCCGGCCTCGGCGGGACTGGCGGTGGCGGGCACAGCGGTGGCCGGAGGGCTCGCGGGTGGTGGCGCGGGAGCTGCGCTGGGCGCGTCCGCGCTACTGCCGGTGCTCACCGCCGTTCGGGTCTGGCGACGGCACCGCTCCCGGGCCCGGGCCGAGGCCGCGGCGAAGGACGTGTTCGGCGCCTGCCAGTTGCTGGCCGGGTTGCTGCGGGTGGGGCACGTGCCCGCGGCGGCCCTGCGGATCGCTGCCCGGGACGCACCGGTGCTGGCCGAGGCCGCCGCCGTCCAGGAGGTGGGCGGACCGGTCGGCCCGGCACTGTGTCGCAGCGGCTCCGCGCCCGGGCGCGGCGGGCTCGCCGAACTCGGCATCGCCTGGGTCGTGGCGGAGCGGACGGGGGCGTCGCTGACCGCCACCCTGGACGCCCTCGCCCAGCGCCTGGCGGCGCGGCAGGCGGTGGACAACGTGGTGGCCGCGGAGCTCTCCGCACCGCGCGCGACCGGGCGGCTCCTCGCCGTCCTGCCCGTGGCGGGCCTGCTGCTCGGCTACTCCTTCGGCGGCGATCCGCTGGGCTTCCTCATCGGGTCACTGCCCGGGCAGCTGAGCCTCACCGCCGGGGTGGCACTCGGCTGCGCCGGCGTGTTGTGGACCGAACGGATCGCGGACGCGGGAGGTGGCTGACGTGGGCTGGGCGGTAGTGGCCGCGCTGGCGTTGGGACTGGCCGGCCTCGTCTGGCGGGTCGGTCCGGCGGCCCGCCTGCGCACGCCCGGGACGGGGTGGTCGCGGTCGGTGGGAACCCGGCTGGCGGCGTCGCGGCAACGGGTGCTGGGGGCGCTCGCGGCCGCCGGGAGTGCGTTGGTCCTGGTCGCGGGGCTCGGCTGGTGGGGAGTCCCGGCTGCGGCGGTCGTCGGCGCAGCCAGCTACGTGGTGCTCGGCCACCTGTTCAGCGGCGCGGCCACGCGTCGCCGCGAGCTCCTCGTCGCGGGGCTGCCGCAGGCCTGCGACCTGCTGGCGGTCTGCCTGGAATCGGGCCTGCCGCTCCGCGGGGCGGTGGAGGTGATCGCCGATGCGCTCGACGGGCCGCTCGGTGGCCTGCTGGAGGAGGTGGCGGCGAAGGTCCGGCTCGGGACGGACGAGGCCGACGCCTGGGCCGAGCTGGCCGGTGCGGAGCCGGCGCTGGCCGTGCTGGGACGCGAGGTGGCGCGCACCCTCGGCTCCGGCATGGCCCTGTCCGGCACGCTGCGCGCGCTGGGCACGGATGCGCGCAGGGACGCCGCGGCGTCCGCGGAGGTGCGGGCCCGCAAGGTCGGTGTGCGCAGTGTCCTGCCGTTGATGGTCTGCTTCCTGCCCGCGTTCCTGCTGCTCGGGGTGGTGCCGATCATCGGAGGGGTGGTGGGAGGCCTGCTTGGGTGAGCAGGGGGAGCGCCCGTCCGGGTCGAGGACCCGGGCGCGGTCACTCGGCGAAGAGGATGTTCTCCTCACCGAGGGCATCCGGGGGCAGGGCATGCCTGACCAGCGCCGGCGGGAGCAGGACCACGGGAGCGACCACACCGGCCAGCTCGTACCAGATGGTGCTGTTCACGTAGGGGTGGCGCTGCAGCCGGGACATCAGCGCGCTGAGCGGCAGACCCGTGACGTTGCCGAGCATCATCATCTGGATCGCGGCGACGATGACCCGGGTGCGCTGCGGGCCGTACTCGGTGAGCACAGCCTCGTACGTGTCCCGGGTGGGTCGCCCGTTCGTCTCGGCGTAGTGCTGTCCGAACAGGATCGCCTTGGCCTCCTCCGGACGGATCGCGGCGTCGTCGCCGCTGAGCAACGCGGAGATCTCCTCGCCGTCCATGCCGCTCTGCAGTGCCCAGGAGGCGTGGGCGTAACTGCACACCGCGCACCCGTTGACCTCGGTGACCGCCAGCATGATCCGTTCCACGAATTCTTTCGGCAGCATTTCCAGGCGGCGATTGGCGTGCAGGATCGGCATCGCGTGCAGCGCCAGCGCGTAGATCTCGGTGATCTCGGCCAGGGAGTAGCGGTGCCGGTAGCGGTCGGTCTGGATCGTGGACGCCGGTGCCCCCGGTTTCGATGGCATGCGGGTCCTCTCCTCTGTTCGGGCACTGCCAGTTCCGACGGTACCCACTCCTGCCGGCGTCCGCGGACGCCAGCCCGAATCCACAGGTTCTCCCGACTTGTCCACAGCTGAACACCTCCCGGAGCGCCGTCCACAGGCGTGGGCGCCGGCTGACTCGTCCGGGGGTCCGCTGCCGAAGGTATGGGTGCGTCCGGGGGGACGCAGAACCAAGGAGGCAGGCATGGCACGAGAACTGGTGAAGGTCGGCAGGCGCCGCAACCAGAGGGGGATGACCACGGCGGAGTACGCGGTCGGCACGGTCGCGACGGTGAGCTTCGTCGGAGTCATCCTGGCGATCATCAACAACGCCGAGTTCCGGGACTCCATCTGGCAGCTGATCCTGCTGATCATCAAGCTGATCATGCAGGCCGTGGGCGGCGGGGTGTGAGCCGATCGTCCGCGCGGCGGGCCGGCCGGGGTGTTCCCGGCCGGCCCCGACGGCGATCCCAGCGGGGCATGGTCACCGCAGAGCTCGCGTTCGCCAGTCTCGGCGCGGCGCTGGCGTGCGTCCTGCTCGCCTGGACGTTGACGCTGGTGGGGTTGCTGGTCCGCTGCCAGGACACCGCCGCCGAGGTGGCGCGACAGGAGGCCCGCTCGGACCACTCGGCCGCGGAGAAGGCGATGGCGGACCGCCCATCCGGAGCCACGATCCTGGTTCGGCAGGACGTCGACCAGGTCACGGTCGTGGTCGAACTGGCGGCCCGGCCCTGGGCGGGCTGGCTGCCGTCCGTGCCGTTGTCGGCCCGGGCGTCGGTGCTCCGGGAGCCGGCATGACCAGGCCCTCCGCGCGGTGGAACCAGCGCGGCTCGGGCACTGTCCTGGTCGCCGCGGTGGTTCTCGTCTCGATGGTCGTGGCCGCCGGGCTGCTGGTGGTCGCCGGCTACGTCGCTGCCGTGCACCACGCGCGCGCCGCGGCCGATCTGGCCGCGCTCTCCGGGGCATCGGCACGCGCGCAGGGACAGGACGTGTGCCGCGCCGCCGGGGTGGTGGCCGCCCGCAACGGCGTCCGCCTGGCGGGTTGTCGTGAGCGCGGCGACAGCTTCGACTTCGTCGTCACGGTCACCGTCGAGCAGGCGTTGTCCGTCCCGTCGCCGGTGTTGCCCGGCTCCGTCGACGCGACGGCGCACGCGGGAAGGCTCGGGCTGTTGTGAAGCGGGCCGGGACGGCACGTGCCGCAGCCCCGGCGGGCCGACCGGCGGCGATCCTGCCGTCGGAGGGGACCCGGCCGTCGGAGCAGGGTGGCCGGCGAGGATCGTCAGCCGAGCACCAGTTCCAGGAGCCGGGCGGCGGCGTCCTTCGCGAGGGGCTGGTTGCCGTTGCCGCACTTCGGCGAGACGACGCAGGACGGGCAGCCTGCCGCGCACGGGCAGGTGAGCAGCCGCTCGAGCGTGGCTCCCAGCCACCGTTCGGCCTGCTCGTAGCCGCGTTCGGCGAACCCTGCGCCACCGGGGTGCCCGTCGTGCACGAACACGGTCAGCTCGCCCGTGTCCGGGTGGCAGGTGGTGGAGAGTCCTCCGATGTCCCAGCGGTCACAGGGCGCGAACGCGGGCAGCAGTCCGATCGCGCAGTGCTCGGCGGCGTGGGCCGCCCCGGGCAGGTCCCGTTCGGCGATTCCGGTCAGGGCAGCCGCAGGCACGGTGAACCAGAACGACTGGGTGCGCAGCACGTGCCGGGGCAGTTCGAGCGGGTGGCTGTCCCAGACGCGACCGCTGGCCTCGTCCCTGCGCAGGAAGCCGGTCACCTGGCTGCTCAGCTCGACGGCACCGAAGCACAGCCGGGCAGCTCCCCGTTCCCGGCTGCGCAACTCGCTGACCACGTGCACGTCGGAGGTTCCCAGCGGCTGGGTGAAGTAGCCGGGACGATCGGGTACCGCCAGCGCGTGGTGGCCCTCCGGGTCGTAGTCCTGCACCCGCCACTGCTCGCCCTGGTGCAGGTAGACCGCCCCGACGTGCAGGGTTCGGTCGGCGGCGGACGGGTCGACCTGGCCGATCACGCGCCCGGTGGCCTCCTCGACCACTTCGACCGAGCGGCCCCCGGCGGAGCGCAGGTCGATCGAGTCCACCGCGCGATCCGGGCGCGTCCAGAACCACCCGGACGCGCGCCGTCTCAGGTGGCCGGCGGCGGTGAGCCCGTCCAGGAGCGCCGGCAGGGTGTCGCCGAACCACGCGGTGTCCGCCGCGGTGACGGGCAGCTCCTGCGCGGCGGCCGCCACGTGCGACGCGAGCACGTGCGGGTTCGCCGGGTGCAGCACGGTGCGTTCCACGGGGCGGTCGAAGATGAGCTCCGGGTGTTCGCACAGGTACGCGTCGAGCGGGTCGGGACGGGCGATCAGCACGCCCAGCGCGTCGCGACCCGCGCGTCCGGCCCGGCCCACCTGTTGCCACAGGGCGGCGACCGTACCCGGGAAGCCGCAGGTGACCACCGCGTCCACTCCCGAGATGTCCACCCCCAGTTCGAGCGCGTTGGTGCACGCCACCCCCTGCAGGCGTCCGGTCTGCAGGCCGGCCTCGAGCGCGCGCCGGTCCTCGGCCAGGTAGCCGCCCCGGTAGGACGCCACCGAGGCGGGAGCCGGCACCTGGCGTTGCGCGCGGAGAGCGACCAGTTCGGCCTGCACGCGCGACGTCGTGAACGCGAGGCTCTGGCGTCCCTCGGACACCAGCCGGGCGAGCAGGTCGGCAGCCTCGTGGTGCGGGTCCCCGTCGGGCTGCCACAGCAGGTAGTCCAGCGCGGGCCGCTGCGAGGTGTCCGTGGCCACCTCGAGCACGTCCTCCACCCCGGCCAGCCGGGCGAGCAGGTCGCCGGCGCCCGCCACGGTTGCCGAGGCACTGATGAACACCGGATCGGCGCCGTAGTGGTGGGCGAGCCGCCGGAGTCGTCGCAGCACGGCCGCCGCGTGCGCACCGAACACGCCGCGGTAGCGGTGCGCCTCGTCGACCACGACGTAGCGCAGGGTCGACAGCAGCCGCACCCACTGCTGGTGCCGCGGCAGCACCGACCGGTGCAGCATGTCGGGATTGGTCAGGACGAAGCGCGCGAAGTCGCGCGCGTAGCGGCGCTCCACCAGGTCGGAGTCGCCGTCCAGCGCGCTCACCCGCGCGCCTTCCAGCTCGAGCGACTCGACCACGCGGAGCTGGTCGTGAGCGAGGGCCTTGGTGGGGGCGAGGTACAGGGCGCTGTGCCCCCGGCCGAGCTCGAGCGGGCCCCTCGGGACGACCTCGAAACCCACCCGCGAATCCACGGACGCGGCGAGCACCGGCAACAGGTAGCCGAACGTCTTGCCCGACGCGGTTCCGGTGGCCAGCGCCACGTGGCGTCCGGCGAAGGCGGCCTCCGCGGCGATCGCCTGGTGCTCCCACAGCTGCTCCACGCCGAGCCGTGACAGCGCATCGCGGACCGGTTCGCCCACCCAGCCGGGCAGGTCGGCGCGCGCCCCGGGCGCCTCGGGACGGTGGTAGTGGTGGCGCACCCGCTCGTCCGCCAACAGCCAGCCCGGTACCGCCACGGGGCAAGCCTGCCACTCGCCACCGACGGGCGCGCGTGACCCGGATCATGCCGCGTGGGGTCCCCCAGGTTCCGCCGGTCAGGCGCGGGTCCGCCGCACCATCCGGTACAGCACGGCCCCGTACCACAGCGGCCCGCACTCGTACGTGCGGTCCTCGCGGGCGAAGCCGTGACGTTCGTAGAACCGCCGGGCCCGGTCATTGCCCGCCACGATCCACAGGTACGCGTCCCTGCGTCCGGGCAGTGCCAGCTCCAGCAGGGCGGACGCCAGCCCCGTCCCCCACGCCGACCGGTCGAGGTAGAGGTGGTCGAGCTGGCGGGGCAGTCCGGGAATCGGGGACGCCCCGATGGCCGGCTCCCACTCCTGCGGCACGATGCTGCTGGTGGCGACGCCGACGATCCGGTCGTCCTCCCGGGCGATCCAGGTGCGGTGCCCGGGTTCGGCCCCCGACTCCTCCGCGGCCAGGTCGCGGACGAACTGTGCCTCGTTCCGCGCAGTGGCGGCCGGTATGTCGGCGAACTGGTCCACGGCGAACTGCGGCGGCATCAGGTCGGCATAGGCCGCGCTCACGAGTTCGGCGTCCGCCCGGCTGAAGTCCGCCGCGTCCTCCGGCCGGGCCCGCCGCGCCAGGTAGCGGCCGATCCGGTGCCGGGCGTCGATCGCGTCGAAGCCGGGCGTCACTCCGGATGCCCCTCGCGCAACAGTTCCCCGGTGGTCAGGTAGTGGTTCATCGACAGCTCCCACCGGCGCATCCAGGGCGCCATGTCGTGCGCCGACCACCGCTGGTCGAACGCGGCCGGGTCTGCGCCGGGAAGGGGGACGGCGGCGTGCCGGATGTCCACCCGGCTGCCCTCGCCGTCGGCGTGGACGGAGATCGTGAGCGTGACCACCTCCTCTCCCGGCCAGACCTGGACGTACTCGACGAGGCGGTCCGGCTCGTAGCGCGTGCAGACCCAGGTCACGTCAGGCCGTCCGCGGTTGCTGGTGAGGAAGACGCAGCCCCGCTCGGCGATGCCGGACGCCGTCCGCACGAGCGTGCAGTGCTCGGCCCAGCCGTCGATCCAGTCCGCCTCCCGCACCGGGCAGAGCAGCGGGAACGTCTCGGTGGGCGTCCCGGCGATCCTGTGCACGTGTTCGCGGACGACCGTCCGCCCGACGGCGTTCACGACTGGTCCTCGACCAGGTGGTGGCTGGCTTCGGCAGTGAGGTCGAGCCCGAACACCGCCTTGAGCTCCGCGATTTTGGCCAGGCCCGCCTCGTCGAAGGGCAGCCTGCCCTCGAAGGCGTGCAGCACGATGCCCTCGAGCAGGTCGCCCAGGGTGAGGTCGTACAGGTCGGCCACGGCCTTCAGCACCTTCAGCAGCCGCTTCTCGATCCGGACGCCGGTCTGCACCCGCTCCACCCGAATGTTCTGAGTCATGGTACCAAAGTACCATGGTAAGGAATCGGTGTGGGAGGCTTCTCCCATGCTCGACGACGCCGCCATCGACCGCCTGCGGGACGACCTGCTCGCGTCCGACTACACCCTGGAGGCCGTGAGTGCCCGCCTCGGAGGTGCGGCCCTGGCCGGGCTGGGCCGGAACACCACGATCGCGGCGCTGCGCGCCATCGGGGACGCCGACGACCGGCAGGCCGACGCGATCCGGCTGTGGCTGCTGCAGCGCCCCGTGCCCGCGCGGCGCCTGCAGGGCTGGACGACTCTTCCCGCGCTCCTGGAGGCCGGCCTCGTCGAGGGCACGGACGCGCTCCGCGCGACAGTCGAACTGAAGCCCCACGGGTCCGATCGCCGTGACGGCTGGATCTGCTCGGACCCGACCCCGCTCGACGGACGGGTCGGCCGGCCGCGCACCGACTTCGTCCTGGGCGCCTCGCCGGCGTCCACGACCCTCACCCAACTGGTCCCTCCGCGCCACTACGACCGCGTCCTCGACCTCGGCACCGGCTGCGGCATCCAGGCCCTGCACCTGGACGCAGACGAGATCATCGCCACCGACCTCAACCCCCGTGCCATCGACCTCGCCCGGATCAGCCTGCGCCTGTCCGGCGTGAGCGCGGAGCTGCGCGAGGGCTCGCTGTACGAACCTGTCGCGGGGGAACGGTTCGACCTGATCGTGACCAACCCGCCGTACGTGATCAGCCCGCCGGTGCCCGACCGGCTCGTCTACCGCGAGGGCGGCTTCGCCGGCGACGGCCTGATGCGGCAGGTCGTCGCGGACGCGGGGGCGCACCTCGCCGACGACGGCCTGCTGGTGGTGCTCGGCAACTGGGCGATCACCGCCGAGCCGTGGGAGGCGCGCCTGGCCGGCTGGGTGCCGGAGGGTTGTGACGCCCTGGTGCTGCAGCGGGAACTGCTCGATCCGTTCGAGTACATCGAGATCTGGCTCGCGGACGCAGGCCTGGCCGGCAGCCGGGAGTACGCGCGCCGCTACGCCGAGTGGCTGGACTACTTCGCGTCCGCGGGCATCGAGGCGGTCGGCCTCGGCTGGCTGGCCCTGCACAGGGCCGGGCGCGCCGAGCCCGAGTTGCGGTTCGAGGAGTGGCCGCACGCGGTCCACCAGCCCGTCGGACGGGCGATCGGAGACTTCTTCGACGCTGTCGATGCCTCCCGGCTGCCGGACGCCGCGTTCCTGGCCGCCCGCTGGCGCGTCCACCCGGACGTCGTCCAGGAGACCATCGGGACCCCCGGTGCCGCCGACCCCCGGCACGTGGTGCTGCGCCAGCAGTTCGGACTCGGCCGGGCGGTCGAGGCGGGCACGGCGCTGGCCGCCGTCGTCGGAGCCTGTGACGGCGAACTGCCGGCCGGTGTGCTGATCGGGGCGGTCGCGGGGCTGCTCGACGCGGACCCCGAGGCACTCAGGGGAGAGGCCTTGCCACAGCTTCGTAGGCTGGTCCTGGACGGGTATCTGTTACCCGGCTGAGGTTCACAGGTTCTCACAGGAACCGGACAGCCTCACCATGGATCGGCTGCCTTAACTGGGTCGCAGCGAAGAACCAGGAGTCAGGATGACAGATCCGAACGAGGGCACCCGACCGGGTGCGGCGGACGACGAGTCCGCCAACGAGCCGACTCAGTCGCTGCCCACCCAGGGCCAGCCCGAGCCGACCCAGCAACTTCCCACGACCGCGTGGGCCCGTCCGGCTGAGAGCAACTGGACGCCGAGCGCCGCCGACCAGGGCGGAGCGTCGCAGGGCACCCCGCAGCCGGGCGTGCCGGGCCAGGGTGCGCAGCCATACGCCTACGGTCAACCGGCCCAGGGCGGACAGACGCAGTACCCCTACGCCCAGCAGCCGTACGGCTATCCGCAGGCTTACGGCCAGTACGGCCAGCAGCCCTACGGCCAGTACGGCCAGCAGCCCTACGGCCAGCAGCAGGGCCAGGAGGCCTACGGCCAGCAGTCCTATGGCCAGCAGCAGGGCCAGCAGTCCTACGGCCAGCAGCCCTACGGCCAGCAGGGCTACCCCCAGCACCCCGGCTACTACCCGCCGAACCAGTACTACTACCAGCCACAGACCACCCAGACCCAGACCAAGAAGCGCTGGCCGCTGGCCGTGGTCGCGGTGCTTGCCGCGCTCGTCCTCGGTGGCAGCGGCTTCCTGTGGGCGGCCAGCCAGATCACCGGCGCCACGAGCACCCCGACGATCACCACCCAGCCCGAGACCGGGCAGAGCGGGCAGACCCAGCAGGGCCAGCAGGGCGAGCAGGGCAGCAGCAGCACGACCACGAGCAGCAGCGTCAGCGCAGCCCAGTCCGCCGGCATCGTCCTGATCGAGGCACAGACCACCTCCGGGCTGGCCGCCGGCACCGGCATGATCCTCAGCTCCGACGGCAAGGTCCTGACCAACTACCACGTGGTCGCGGGATCCGAGAAGCTGGCGGTGACCGTGGTCGACACCGGTGACACCTACTCGGCCACCGTGCTCGGCTTCGACCAGACCCGGGACGTGGCACTGCTCCAGCTGAAGGACGCCAGTGGCCTGACCACCGTGACGACCGACACCACCGTCCCCGCCGAGGGCACCGCCGTCGCGGCGGTCGGTAATGCCGAGGGCGGCGGCGAACTCGTGAAGGCCAGCGGCAAGGTCACCGGAACCGACCAGAGCCTGACCGTCTCGTCCGACTCCCCGTGGGGCAGCACCGAGGACCTCTCCGGACTGATCGAGACCAGCGCCCGCGCGGTCCCGGGCGACTCCGGCGGCCCGATGTACGACTCGCAGAACGAGGTGGTCGGCATGACCACCGCCGGTTCCACCCGAGACCACACCAGCTACGCGATCCCGATCGCCACGGCTCTCGCGGTCGTGCAGCAGGTGGAGACCGGGCAGGACGCGGGCACCGTCCGCGTCGGGCCGGCCGGCTACCTCGGCATCAGGGTTGCGGACACCGGTGACACCGGCACCGGCAAGACCATCACCGGCGTCGTCTCCGGAAGCCCGGCGGACGAGGCAGGCGTCGTCGCAGGCAGCCGCCTGACCAAGGTCGGCGACACCACCATCAAGGCCAGCACCAACCTGGCCACCGTGATCCGGTCCATGGAGCCGGGCCAGCGGGTGACGATCGAGTGGATCGCACCCAACGGCAAGCACCACACGGCCACGGTCACCCTGGGCAGCAGCCCGGTGAACTGACCCCAACCGCCGAGTCGTCAGAATCCCGGCCGCCCGTAGCGGGCTGAGGTTCTGAGGACCCGGGAGCCTGGACCCGCGGGTTCGCCACTCAACCGGTCCAGTCGCCAATGCCCCGCACCTGTCCTCGCTGGTGCGGGGCATTGGCACGTGCCTCGCTGCTCGTCGAGACTCCTCAGCTTCGAGCCGCTGACGCGTCTCGACGACTCGTCGTCTGCTCCTCGCCGCTCGTGCCTCGCTGCTCGTCGAGACTCCTCAGCTTCGAGCCGCTGACGCGTCTCGACGACTCGTCGTCTAGAGTGAGCGACCGATCGTCCCTGAACGGAAGAAGGCCGTGGCCACTGCGAACAAACGCCGGCTCGTGATCGTCGAGTCGCCGACAAAGGCCGTCAGCCTGTCCAGGTTCCTCGGTTCGGGCTACGTCGTGGAATCGAGCCGCGGCCACGTCCGCGACCTGCCCACGGGCGCCGCCGAGGTGCCCGCGAAGTACAAGGGCGAGAAGTGGGCGCGTACCGGCGTCAACATCGATGCCGACTTCGAGCCGCTCTACGTGGTGGCTGCGGACAAGAAGGGCACGATCCGCGACCTCAAGGCCAAACTGAAGGACGCCGACGAGCTCTACCTCGCCACTGATGAGGACCGCGAGGGCGAGGCCATCGCGTGGCACCTGCAGCAGGAGCTGAAGCCGAAGGTGCCGGTGCTGCGGATGGTGTTCCAGGAGATCACGCCCGAAGCGATCCGCTCCGCCGTCGCCCACCCGCGTGAGATTGACCTGGCCAAGGTGGACGCTCAAGAGACCCGCCGCATCCTCGACCG
>JAXGTK010000014.1:0-25543 GCA_040774965.1 Propionicimonas sp.
GTGCCCGCTTCGCCGGCCAGGCCGTCGCGGCCGGCGCGGCCGCGGTGCTCACCGACCCCGAGGGTGCCCGGCTGGTGGAGGGGCTCGGCGTCCCCGTCGTGGTCGTGCCCGACCCGCGCAACCGGATGGCCGGTCTCGCGGCCGAGGTGTACGGACGTCCCGGCGACCGGCTCGCGCTGTACGGGGTGACCGGCACCGCGGGCAAGACCAGCACGGCCTTCCTGCTCGCCGCAGGGCTGACCGCCGCCGGCCACCGGGTCGGAACCATCGGCACCGTCGGCTTCTCGCTGGCCGGGGAGCGGCTCGAGTCCGGACGGACCACGGTGACCACCCCCGAGTCGCCGGACCTCCAGGCCCTGCTGGCCTACCTGGCCGAGCGCGGCGCGGACGCGATCGCGATGGAGGTCTCCTCGCACGCGCTGGCACTGCACCGGGTGGACGGGCTGGTCTTCGACGTCGCCGGCTTCACCAACCTCGGCCGCGACCACCTGGACTTCCACGCCGACCAGGAGGACTACTTCCAGACCAAGGCCGACCTGTTCCGGGGCGGCCGCTGCCGCACGGCCGTGGTGAACACCGACGACGAGTACGGGGCCCGCCTGGCCGACGAGCTGCGGGGCGGCGACGTGCGGCTGGTCACGACCGGCGTGGATGGTGACTACCGTCCGCTGGCGATGGACGTCGCACCGGACGGCACCAGCAGCGTCCGGCTGGGCACACCGGGCGGGGAGCGGGCCTTCACCCTCGGCCTGCTGGGGGAGTTCAACCTGCGCAACGCCGCCACCGCCGTCGCGATGCTGGAAGCCGGTGGCGTCGACCTCGACCGCGCGCTGCCCGGCTTCGCCGACGCGTACGTGCCGGGGCGGATGCAGCGCGTCGAGCTCGGCGCGGGCGCCCCGGGCGTCGTGGTCGACTTCGCGCACACCCCGGAGGCGGTCGGCGCCGCCCTTGCCGCGCTGCCGCCGGGCCGGCGGATCGCGGTGCTCGGCTGTGGCGGCGACCGCGACCAGGCCAAGCGCGGTCCGATGGGCGCGGCCGCCGCGAGCGGCGCGGCCGTCGTGGTGGTGACCGACGACAACCCGCGCAGCGAGTCGCCGGAGGCGATCCGCGCCGCGGTGCTGGCCGGAGCCAGGGAGGCCGCGGCCGCGAGCGGCGCCCGGGTCGTGGACGGCGGCGGGCGCGCCGACGCGATCCGCCTGGCGCTGGAACTGGCGCGCCCGGGCGACTGGGTCGCGGTGCTGGGCAAGGGACACGAGACGGGGCAGGAATTGGCCGATCGCAGCATTCCGTTCGACGATGTAGCCGTGGTGGGCCGAACCTGGGCCGAACTGGCGGGAGGTGACGATGCGGGAGTGTGACGCCGGCAGCCTTGCCGCGCTCGCCGGTGCCCGACTCATCGGGGACGCGGGTGTGCGCGTGGGCCCGGACGTCGTGATCGACTCCCGGGAGGCCACCCCGGGCTGCCTGTTCGTCGCGTTGCCGGGCGAGCACGCGGACGGGCACGACTTCGCCGGACGGGCGGTCGCCGCGGGTGCCGCCGCGGTGCTGGTGACCCACGAACTGGCGCTCGACGTGCCGCAGCTGGTCACCCCGGACGCCGGTGCCGGACTGGCCGCCCTCGGCGCCGCGATCGCGGCCGAGGCGAGCGCGGCGGGCATGGTCACGATCGGTATCACCGGCTCCTCGGGCAAGACCAGCACCAAGGACCTCCTCGCCCAGGTCCTCGCCGTCGCGGGGGAGACCGTGGCCCCCGTGGGCTCCTTCAACAACGAGATCGGTGTGCCGCTCACCGCCACCCGGGTCACGCCCCGCACGCGCTTCCTGGTCAGCGAGCTGGGCGCCCGCGGACAGGGCCACATCACCTGGCTGTGCAGCATCGTCCCCCCGCAGGTCGGTGTGGTGGTCAACGTCGGGCACGCCCACCTCGGCGAGTTCGGCTCCGTCGAGGCGATCGCGCAGGCGAAGGGCGAACTGGTGCAGGCCGTCCCGGCGGACGGGTGGGCCGTGCTGAACGCCGACGACCTGCTGGTCACCGCGATGCGGTCGCGCACCGCCGCCCGCACGGCCGCGTTCAGCGTGGCCGGCCGGCCCGGCTGGGGCGACCTGCGCGTCTGGGCCGAGGACATCGGCGCCGACGCGCTGCAACGCCCGACCTTCACCCTGCACGCGACAGCGCCGGACGAGCCGGGCCCGACCGGTGCCCCGGTCCAGCTCCTCGTCTCCGGCGCGCACCAGGTCGGCAACGCCCTCGCGGCCGCCGCGGTCGCGTTGGCCCAGGGCCTGACCGTGGCCGAGGTCGCCGCCGCCCTGGGCGCGGCACGGGCGCGCTCGCACTGGCGGATGGAACTCTCCGAGCGGCCGGACGGTGGCCTGGTCGTCAACGACGCCTACAACGCCAACCCCGACTCGATGGCGGCGGCGCTGCGTACGCTCGCCTCGCTGCGCCGTCCCGGTGGCCGGTTGCTGGCCGTGCTGGGCGACATGCTCGAACTCGGCCCGGACGCTCCGGCCGAGCACCGCGCGTCCGGAGCGCTGGCGGCGGAACTCGGGGTGGACGCGCTGATCGTGATCGGCGCGCACGCGCCCGACTTCGCCGCGGGGTACGGGCCCGCGACCATGCTCGTGCCCAGTCGCGAGATCGCCGTCGAGGCCGCGGCGGCGTGGCTGCGACCGGCGGACGTGGTGTTGGTGAAGGCTTCCCGGGGAATAGCGTTGGAGACCGTGGCCGAACAGCTGTCAGCGGTGGAGGGCGGACGATGAGGAGCATCCTGCTCGCCGGCGGGATCGCCATGCTGGGCACCCTGCTGGGTACGCGCTACGCGATCCGGTTCCTGGTCAGCCGTGGCTACGGGCAGTTCATCCGCGACGACGGGCCGACCAGCCACCACACCAAGCGCGGCACGCCGACGATGGGCGGCACCGTGATCATCGTCAGCGTGCTGCTCGCCTACGCGGGCGCGCACCTGATCACCGGTACCGCGCCGACCGCGTCCGCCATGCTCGCGCTCGGCCTGTTCACCGGACTCGGCCTGGTCGGGCTCGCCGACGACTGGATCAAGATCAGCAAGGCCCGCTCGCTCGGCCTGCACGCGTGGGCGAAGTTCTCCCTGCAGACGGCGGTGGCCGTGGCGTTCGCCATCCTCTCCTTCCAGTTCCCGGACGCCCGCGGCATCACGCCCGCCAGCGAGGCGATCTCGTTCCTGCGGAACTTCCCGTGGCTGCAGCTGCCGATCTGGGCGGCCGTGCTGTGGATCGTGTTCCTGATCGCCGCCTGGTCGAACGCGGCCAACCTGACCGACGGCCTGGACGGCCTGGCCACCGGCGCGAGCACGCTGGTGTTCGCCACCTACGGCTTCGTGAACGTGTGGCAGTACAACCAGTCCTGTGCCTGGGCGGACGCCGGCCCGCTCTGCTACGAGGTGCGCGACCCGCACGACCTGGCCGCGGTCTCGATCGCGCTCGCGGGGGCGTGCTTCGGCTTCCTGTGGTGGAACGCGAGCCCGGCGAAGATCTTCATGGGCGACACCGGCTCACTGGCGATCGGGGGCGCGCTGGCGGCCCTGAGCGTGTTCACCCGCACCGAGCTGCTGATGGTCGTGATCGCGGGGCTGTTCGTGATCATCACGATGTCGGTGGTGCTGCAGGTCGGCTGGTTCAAGCTCTCCGGCGGCAAACGGTTGTTCAAGATGGCCCCGCTGCAGCACCACTTCGAACTGCTCGGCTGGGCCGAGGTCACGATCACGATCCGGTTCTGGATCATCTGCGGGCTGTGCGCCGCCGCCGGCCTGGGCCTGTTCTACGCCGAATGGGTCGTCGGCCTGTGAAGGACTGGATCGCGGGTGCCGACCGGCTCTCGCCCTGGCCGCAGGCGACCGTCGTGGTCGCAGGGCTCGGCACGTCCGGCTTCGCCGCGGCGGACGGGTTGCTCGACCTGGGTGCGAACGTGGTCGTGCTGGACGAGTCCGACAGCGCGGCGAACACCGAGAAGGCCACCGTCCTGGAGATGCTGGACGCGACCGTCCGGCTCGGGCCGGGGGCGACGGCGACGCTCCCGACCGGGGTGGATCTCGTGGTCACCTCGCCCGGCTGGCGACCGTCCGCGCCGCTCCTGGCCCGGGCCGCGCTGATCGGCGTCCCGGTCTGGGGCGAGGTGGAGCTCGCCTGGCGGATGAGCCTGCCCGACCGGCAGGTGCCCTGGCTGGCGGTGACCGGCACGAACGGCAAGACGACCACGGTCGGAATGCTCGAGTCGATGCTCACGGCCGCCGGGCTGCGCACCTCCGCGGTCGGCAACGTGGGCCGTCCGATCGTCGAGGCGGTGCTGGACGAGGTCAGCTACGACGTCCTCGCCGTCGAGCTCTCCAGCTTCCAGCTGCACTGGACGAACAGCCTCTCGCTGCACTCCGCGGCCGTGCTGAACCTGGCCCCGGACCACCTGGAGTGGTACGCCGACGCGGCCGGGTGGCCGGCGGGCGTCACGGACCCGATCACCGCCTACGCCGCCGACAAGGCCCGGATCTACTCCCGCGTCACCCACTCCTGCGTCTACAACGTGGCCGACCCCGCGACCGAGCACATGGTGGAGGACGCCGAGGTCGTCGAGGGCGCGCGGGCGATCGGGTTCACGCTCGGCATCCCCGGCCCCTCCATGGTCGGGGTGGTGGACGACCTGCTGGTCGACCGCGCCTTCATCCCGCAACGGCGGGACTCCGCAGTCGAGCTGGCCAAGCTGGCCGACGTCGTGCCCCACGCCCCGCACAACGTGGAGAACGCCCTCGCCGCGGCCGCCCTGGCCCGTTCGTTCGGGGTGCCCCCCACCGCCGTCGCGCAGGGGCTGCAGCGGCTGCGGATCGGTGACCACCGGATCCAGACGGTCGCCGAGGTCGGCGGAGTGCGCTACGTGGACGACTCCAAGGCGACCAACCCGCATGCGGCCGCCGCGTCCCTGGCTGCGTTCGACCACGTGGTGTGGATCGCTGGTGGCCAGGCGAAGGGGACCAGCTTCGACGACCTCGTCGCCGAGGTCGCGCCGAGGCTGCGCGCGGTGGTCCTGCTGGGCGTCGACCGGCACGTGATCGCGGACGCTCTGGCCCGACACGCACCCGAGGTACCGGTGAACGTGCTGGACACCGGCAATCATGGAGCGATGCAACAGGCTGTGGAGTGGGCGGCGTCCCGGGCGGTGCCCGGCGACGTGGTACTGCTCGCGCCCGGTTGCGCGAGCAAGGACATGTACACCGACTACGCGGCCCGCGGCGACGCCTTCGCCGCCGCTGTCGCAGGGCTGAGCGGATAGGAGGCGAACGAGAGTGGCGATCCTGGCTTCCCCCATCGTGGATCGTCGCGGAACTGGGCCGAAGACCCCCGAGGAGGGTCGCCGGCGCAGTCTCGTGGTCGAATGGCTGGCGCATCCGCAGGCCAGCTTCTACCTGGTCCTGGTCCCGGCGGTGCTGCTGCTGGCCCTCGGTGTGATGATGGTGCTCTCGGCGTCCAGCGTGTACGCCTTCGTCCGCTACGACGACGCCTACTACTTCGTGAAACGCCAGATCGTCTTCCTGGTGGCCGGCGGCGTGCTCGCCTTCATCCTCGCCCAGCGCTCACCCCAGCAGTTGAAGGTGGTCTCGTGGCTGCTGGTGGTCGCGTCGCTCGTCCTTCAGCTGATCACCTTCACCCCGCTGGGCTACTCCAACAACGGCAACACGAACTGGATCCGGTTCGGGTCCTGGTTCGGCATCCAGCCGTCCGAGCTGGCGAAGCTGGCGATCGTGATGTGGAGCGCGGACCTCTTCGCCCGCAAGCACAAGCACCTGTCCGACCCGCGGCACCTGCTGATCCCTTTCCTGCCCGTGTCGCTGATCCTGATCGGCCTGGTCGTGCTGCAGGCCGACCTCGGCACGGGCATGATCATGGGTGCCCTCGTCCTGGCCGCCCTGTGGTACGTCGGGGCGAGCTGGAAGGTGATCGGCTCGATTCTGGGCGTGGTCGCGCTCGCGGTGGTCGCGCTGGTGGTCGCCACCCCCTACCGGATGACCCGGATCCTCGGCTTCTTCAACCAGGACCTCGACCCGCTCGGGGTGAACCACCAGCCGATCAAGGCGATCTTCGCGCTCGCCTCCGGCGGCTGGTGGGGACTCGGGCTGGGGGCCAGCCGGCAGAAGTGGGGCGGGCTGGTCGAGTCCCACACCGACTACGTCCTGGCCGTGATCGGTGAGGAGCTCGGGCTCGTCGGGACGCTGCTCGTGCTCTGCCTGTTCCTCGTGCTCGGCTACGCGGGCTTCCGGATCGCGATGCGCTCCGACATCCGGTTCTGCCGCTACACGGCGGCGGGCATCACCAGCTGGTTCATGATCCAGGCCCTGGTGAACATCGCGGTCGTGCTGCGGATGATGCCGGTCATGGGCGTGCCGCTGCCGTTGCTGTCCTATGGCGGCTCCGCGCTGATGGCGAACCTGATGGCGCTCGGCGTGCTGCTCGCCTGCGCCCGGCAGGAGCCGGCGTCCCGGGCCTACCTGCGCCGGCGCCGGCGTCGCACCGGACGTGCCCTGGTCACCACGGCGGAGGGACGCGGGTGAGCCCGGTCCACGTGGTCCTGGCCGGCGGCGGTACCGCTGGCCACACCTCGCCGCTGATCGCCACGGCGCAGCAGCTGCGGGCGCAGGCCGAGGTGGACATCACCTGCGTGGGCACGCCGAAGGGCCTGGAGTCCCGGGTGATCCCGGAGGCGGGCCTGCCGCTGGAGATGATCCCGCCCGTCCCGCTGCCCCGGCGGCTCACGCCGGAGCTGTTCGCCGTCCCGGTCCGGCTCGTCCGCGCCGTCCGCGAGGCCCGCGCCATCCTGCGCGAACACTCCGCCCAGGTCGCGGTCGGCTTCGGGGGGTACGTGTCGCTGCCGGTCTACCTCGCCGCGCGGCTGGCGAAGGTGCCGCTGGTGCTGCACGAGGGCAACGCCGTGCCCGGGCTCGCGAACCGGATCGCCGCACGGTTCACCCCGCACGTCGCCACCACCTTCCCGGGCACGGACCTGCCGCACGCCGTGCACCTGGGCCTGCCCGTGCGCGCCGCGATCGCCGGCCTCGACCGTCCGTCCCGGCGCCCGGCCGGACGTGCGGCGTTCGGGCTGCCCGCCGAGGGACGCGTGCTGCTCGTCAGCGGCGGCTCGCAGGGCGCCCGCAGCCTGAACGCGGCCACGCTCGGCGCCACCGGCCGGCTGCTCGCGGCCGGAATCTCCGTGCTGCACGTCCTGGGGCCGGCCAACCTCACCGACGAGACCGTGCCGCGCACCGACCCCACGACGGGTGCCGGCTACGTGCCGGTCGGCTACGTCGACGAGATGGGCGATGCCTACGCCGCCGCCGACCTGATGCTCGGCCGCTCCGGCGCGGGCACCGTGATGGAGACCGCGATGACGGGGCTGCCCGTGATCTTCGTGCCGCTGCCGCACGGGAACGGCGAGCAGGCGCGGAACGCGACCTTCCTCGTCGAGGCGGACGCGGGCGTGCTGGTCGCCGATGCCGACCTGGACGCCGACCGTGTCGTCGCGGAGGTCACCGGGCTGCTGGAGGACCCGGACCGGTTGGCGCGGATGTCGGCCACCTGCCGCGCGCTGGTGCCCGCTGACGCGTCCGCGGCCCTGGCCCGGCTGGTGCTCGAGGTCGCGCGGCGGCGAGGATGAGCCCATGCTGATCGAGCCCGTCGAGCTGGTTCCGGTCGCCGAGCTGGGCGCGGTGCACTTCATCGCCATCGGTGGCGCCGGGATGAGCCCGGTCGCGGCCCTGTACGCCGAACTCGGCGTCCGGGTGAGCGGCAGCGACCAGGCCGACTCCCCGACGCTGGCCGGGCTGGCCGCGCTCGGCATCCGCACCCACGTCGGCCACGCCGCCGCCCAGCTCGGCGACGCCGCGACCGTCGTGGTGTCCTCGGCCATTCGCGAGAGCAACCCCGAACTGGCGGAGGCCCGCCGTCGCGGACTGCGGGTCTGGCACCGCAGCACGGCGCTCGCCGCGCTGATGCTGGGGCGGACCGGGGTCGCGGTCACCGGCACCCACGGGAAGACCACCACGTCCGCGATGACGGCCGTCCTGCTCGCCGGTGCCGGCGCCGATCCCGGCTACGTGGTGGGCTCGCCGCTCACCGCCACGGGACGTGCCTGGCACCTCGGCACCGGGGACGTGCTCGTCGTGGAGGCCGACGAGAGCGACGGCTCGTTCCGGCAGTACCCGGCCCGGATCGCCGTGGTCACCAACGTCGAGGCCGACCACCTGGACAATTGGGGGACGCCCGCCGCGTACGCCGCAGGGTTCGTCGACTTCGCCACGGCTCCCGGCGTGGACACGGTGGTGATCGGCGCGGACGACCCCGGGGCGGTCGCGCTCACGCCCTCGATCCGGGCCTCGGGCAAGCGGGTGGTCACCGTGGGCGAGGCCGGGGACGCCGACGTCCGGCTGACCGGGATCACCTTCGACGCCGCCGGCTCCCGCGCCGAACTGGTGGCCGCTGACGACCGCGGCGAGCTGGTCCTGTCGGTGCCGGGGCGCTTCAACCTGCGCAACGCCGCGGTCGCCTACGCGGTGGGCCGCGTGCTCGGCCTGCCCGGCCCGGCGCTGCGCGAGGCCGCGTCCGGCTTCTCGGGAACGTCGCGTCGCTTCGAGCCGGTGGCCGACGTCGCGGGGGTGCGGATCTTCGACGACTACGCGCACCACCCGACCGAGGTGGCCGCGACCCTCACCGCGGCCCGGGGCATGGTCGGCGGCGGCCGGCTCGTGGCCTGCTTCCAGCCCCACCTGTTCACCCGCACCCGCGACTTCGCCGGGGACTTCGGCCGCGCCCTGGCGCTGGCCGACGAGGTCCTCGTCCTCGGCATCTACCCGGCCCGCGAGGACCCGCTGCCCGGCGTCACCGGACGGCTCGTCGCGGACGCCGCGGAGGCGGCCGTCCCCGGCCACGTGCACTACGTCGAGACCCTCGCCGGGGCCGCCCCCGCGCTGGCGGCCGTCGTGAGGGCCGGCGACCTGGTGGTCACCCTGGGCGCCGGCGACGTGACCCGGGTCGGGCCCCGGCTCGCCGGCCTGCTGGAGCCGTCTGCATGAGCGAGGTCAGGGACGCGACCGCGCGGATCGCCGTGCGCCGTCGCGGCGACCGTCGCCGCCGCTGGCTGCGCTGGCTCGTGGCCGTGCTGGTTGTGGCCGCGCTCGCCGCCGCGGGTTGGGTGGTCGGGTTCTCCCCGGTGCTGGCTGCGACCACCGTGACCGTGTCCGGAGCGGACCTGCTCACCCGGCGCGAGGTGCTCGCCGCCGCTGCCGTCCCGGTCGGGACGCCGATGGTGCGGATCGACACCGCCGCCGTGGCGGACCGGGTGGCGGGCCTGCCCCCGGTCGCCGACGTCACGGTCACGCGGAGCTGGCCCGGCACCATCCTGATCGCCGTGGCCGAACGCACCCCCCGGCTCGCCATTCCCGCCGGCGGGGGCTACCTCCTCGCCGACGCCACCGGGGTCGTGTTCGAGGCGGTGCGGACCGCGCCGTCCGGCCTCGTCGTGGTGGACGCGGACCCGTCCGACCAGCAGGTCCTCGTCGACGTCGGCACCGTGTTCTCCTCGCTCAGCCCGCAGACGGCGGCGAAGGTGTCGCGCCTGGCCGCTCCGAGCAGGGACGGCATCGAGTTGAGGCTCAGGGACGGCAGCCGGGTGATCTGGGGGAGCGCGGAGGACTCCGCCCTGAAGAGCGAGGTGCTGGACGCCCTGTTGCCGCTGGGCGGCACCGAGTTCAACGTGTCCGCACCGGCCTTCCCGACCCGTCGTTGAGGCCCGCGGGGTAACCCTGAACCCCTACTTGAGGGACACGCCGAGGCTGTGCCCAATCTTGGACAGGCCCAGAACGCGTTCCCTAGCCTTGAGCCACGCCGAAGCAGTTGTCCTTCCCCGGTTCGCCCGCTTCGTCGAACCATGCTGTCAACGCGGGATTAGTACGACAAGTGAGGGTGGGTTTCGTGGGAACTGCGTCCCAGAACTACCTCGCCATCATCAAGGTGGTCGGGGTCGGCGGCGGTGGCGTGAACGCCGTGAACCGGATGATCGAGTCAGGGCTGCGCGGGGTCGAGTTCATCGCCGTGAACACCGACGCCCAGGCGCTGCTGATGAGCGACGCCGACGTCAAGCTCGACATCGGCCGTGACCTGACCCGCGGGCTGGGCGCCGGCGCCGATCCCGCCAAGGGCCGCCAGGCCGCCGAGGACCACGCGGACGAGATCGAGGAGGTGCTCAAGGGCGCCGACATGGTCTTCGTCACCGCGGGCGAGGGCGGTGGCACCGGCACCGGCGGCGCGCCCGTCGTGGCCCGGATCGCCCGCTCGCTCGGCGCGCTGACCATCGGCGTGGTCACCCGCCCGTTCAGCTTCGAGGGACGCCGCCGCTCGACCCAGGCCGAGGACGGCATCAGTACCCTCCGCGAAGAGGTCGACACCCTCATCGTCATCCCCAACGACAAGCTGCTGGAGATGACCGACCACCACGTCGCGATCCTGGACGCGTTCCGCCAGGCCGACCAGGTGCTGATGCAGGGCGTGTCCGGCATCACCGACCTGATCACGACGCCCGGCCTGATCAACCTCGACTTCGCCGACGTGAAGGCGGTCATGCAGAACGCCGGCTCGGCCCTGATGGGAATCGGTTCGGCCCGTGGCGAGGACCGCGCCCGCGCCGCGGCCGAGATGGCGGTCTCGTCGCCGCTGCTCGAGGCGAGCATCGACGGTGCGCACGGCGTGCTGCTCTCGATCGCCGGTGGTTCCGACCTGGGCCTGTTCGAGGTCTCCGCCGCAGCGAACCTGATCGAGGCCGCGGCTCACGAGGACGCGAACATCATCTTCGGCACGGTCATCGACGACGCCCTCGGCGACGAGGTGCGGGTGACGGTGATCGCCGCCGGCTTCGACGGCGGTCTGCCGCCACGCAAGCCGATGCCGCGTCCCGAGGTGCGCAGGCCCGAGCCGGTCGCCCCGCATCCGGCCGTGCCGGCCGCCTCCGACCCGGTGGCCGCGGTGCCGTTCGGGTCCCCGGCGAAGCCGGAGTCCGAGCCGGCGGTCAGGCCGGTGCCGAAGCCGGCCGCGCCCGAGCCGGGCGACGACGACCTGGACGTGCCGGACTTCCTCAAGTAGGGCACCGCGAAGTGGTCTTCAGCTTCCGGAACGACCCCGGCGCCGACGGCGCCGGGGTCGCTTTCACTGACCGAGAGGGCGGCGTCTCGGCCGGCCCGCTCGGTGCCCTCAACCTGGGCCGCACCGACCTCGACGACCTGGCTGCGCTGCGGACGAACCTGGCCACCGTGCGCTCGGCGCTGGGCGTCGGCCCGGTGGTCACCGTGCACCAGGTCCACGGCACCGGCGTCCTGGACGTCGACGACGAACTGCTCGCGGGCTGGACGGAGGACTCCTGGCTCGGGGACGCGGTCCCGGGAGCACGGCGACTGCGCCACGCGGACGCCCTGGTCACCACGGTCCGCGGGGTGGCGCTGGCCGTCCGCGTCGCCGACTGCCTGCCGGTGCTCCTCGCCGACCCGGACGCCGGCGTGGTCGGCGCTGCCCATGCCGGACGCGTGGGCCTGGCCGCCGGGGTGCTGCCCGCGGTCCTGGCACGGCTCACCGAACTCGGCGCGAGGAGGATCACCGCCTGGATCGGACCCCACATCTGCGGCGCGTGCTACGAGGTACCCGAGGCCATGCGCGACTCCTTCGCGGCCGACCACCCCGCGGCGTCGGCGACGACCAGCTGGGGCACGCCCTCGCTCGACCTGGGCGCGGCGGCGGAGCAGCAGCTCGCCGGGCTCGGCTGCAGGGTGGTCCGGGTCGGCGAGTGCACCCGCGAGAGCCCGTCCCTGCACTCCCACCGGCGCGACGGCGCGGGCTCCGGGCGGCAGGCCGGGCTGGTCTGGCTGCCCTGAGACTGCTGCGTGTCGGGGCGTGCCCTCCCCGGCGCCGGGGCCCCGTCCGGTTAGCATCGTGTGGGACGTGTGAGACAAAAGGGGCAAACGATGGCTGATCGCTTCAAGAAGGCGGCCGTGTGGCTGGGCCTGGTGTCCGACAACGACTACGCCGAGGTGGAGCCGGGCGTCGACGAGGTCACCGAGCAGGTGAGCGAGGCCGTCGAGGACGAGGCCGTTCCGGCGACCGTCACCGAACTGGAGACCCGCCGTCCGCCGCGCGAGCACCCCAGGGTGGCCGACATCAACCGGATCATCACCGTGCACCCGCGCACCTACAACGAGGCCCGCACGATCGGCGAGAACTTCCGCGACGGCATCCCGGTGATCATGAACCTGGGCGACATGGAGGACGCGGACGCCAAACGGCTGGTCGACTTCTCCGCCGGCCTGATCTTTGGCATGCGTGGCAGCATTGAACGCATCACCAGCAAGGTCTTCCTGCTCTCGCCGCACAACGTCACCGTGGCCGCCGAGGACAAGGAGCGCCTGGCCGGAGGCTTCTTCAACCAGTCCTGAAAGGCGATGCGATGGCCCTTGTCGGCGTCCTGCTCCACGGGGTCCTGGCCATCTTCCTGGCGCTGCTCACCATTCGGGCGGTACTCGGCTGGGTGCCGCTGTTCGTGCGCGACTGGGAACCGAAGGGTGGCCTGCGGGTGGTCGCCGAACTCGTCCTCACCCTCACCGATCCGCCGCTCCGGCTCCTGCAGAAGTTCCTGCCGCCGATCCGGGTCGGCAGCATCTCCTTCGACACGGCCTTCACCGTCCTGTTCGTGCTGGTACTGCTGCTGCTGGGCTGGATCTGAATGTCTGGACCTCTGGTTTACTCCTGCGCCACGGCTGATTGGTGGTGCTTGGACTCGGCAAACCGTACGCACTAGCCTGAGAGCGCCCTGTCGGGACCCGGTGTACCGGGCCCTGCAACTGAATTCGTGAGGTGAGCAATGACCCTGACCCTCGAGCAGGTCCGCCAGACCCGCTTCCACCTGGCCCGGCGGAACGGCTACGAACCCGTCGACGTCGACAACTTCGTCGACAAGGTCGAGGCCACGCTGTCGGCGCTCACCGAGGAGAACGCAACTCTCAAGCAGCAGATCGAGGCGCTCGGTTCCAGCGAGCCGTCCAGCATCTTCGTCCCGGGCGATTCCGCGGAGGCCGACAAGCTCAAGGCCGACCTGCAGGGACGCCAGAACGAGCTCGACGGCGTGAAGGGCGAACTGCAGGCGAAGACCGACGAGGCCGCCCAGCGCGCCCAGGAGGCCGAGCAGGCCCGTGGCGAGCTCGCCGCGGCGCAGGCGGAACTGGAGTCGCTGCGCGGTGAGGTGTCGCAGTTGCGCGAGGCCGGGCAGGCGGCCGCCGCCCAGCCGGCGATGGAGCAGGTCCCGACCGGCAAGGTGGAGAACATCGTGGTGACCACCTCGGCCGAGGCGTCCCCGGCAGTCACCCGGCTGCTGCAGATGGCCACCGAGCAGTCCGAGCGCCTGGTCGGCGAGGCGCAGGTCGAGTCCCAGCGGATCGTGTCCTCGGCCAGGGCCGAGGCCGAGAGCGTGATCGACAACGCCAACAAGAAGTCGCACGAGACCCTCACCGACGCCCGCACGCGCGCCGACCGGATCGAGTCCGAGGCCCGCGTCAACGCCGAGAAGGTGACCACCGAGGCACAGCATCGTGCGGACGCGGTCAACGGCGAGGCGGATGCCCGGCGGGCGGAGCTGTTCACCGCACTGGAGCAGGAGCGCGACGTGCTGCGCAACAAGGTCGACCACCTGCGCAGCTTCGAGTCGACGTTCCGCGCCAACATGTTGGGTCACCTGCAGAGCCAGATCAAGGCGCTCTCGGAGGCCACGATCGAGCCCGCCGACACTCCGGCGATCCTCAGCGAGCCCGCTCCCGAATCGGCCACGCCGCGACTGGATGCGCTGCTCAGCGAAGGGAACTGATCCTCCTCCAGCGCGGGCGCCGGACTCGTCGGGACTTCGCGCTTCCCGCCCGCGGGCGGGCCTGGTGCCGGGCCCCGGAACCCCACCGACCTCGACCGGACGCCGCCCTCGGGCGGCGTCCGGCGTTTTGTCCGGCGGCCTGCGGGGCAGGTGGTACTCTCCCTGCTCAAGCATCACCTCAGAGGAGTCTTCGATGGCGTCGACGCACACCGGGCGGGGCGCGGCAGGAGCCGCGGCCAGCGTGTCGTTCCCCGTTGCCGAGGGCGAGGATCCCTGGACCGACGAGGAGGTCGAGGAGGTCCGCCAGGAGTTGCTCGCCGACATCGCGCGGATGGAGCGGGCCATCGAGGTGGCCGAGGCCGGACTGGCCGACCTGTTCGAGGAGGGCGCCGACGGGGCGGGCCGTGATCCCGCCGACGTGGGCTCGTCGAACTTCGAGCGGGACCAGGAGATGTCCCTGGCCCAGAACGCCCGCGACATGCTCGAGCAGGCGCAGCTGGCCTACCGCATGTTCGAGGCCGGCAACTACGGCTCGTGCGAGTCGTGCGGCCAGCCGATCGGCAAGGACCGGCTCCAGGTGTTCCCGCGCGCGACGATGTGCGTCGCCTGCAAGCAGCGGGAGGAACGGCGATAGCCGGCCAGGTGACCGAGGTGGAGTCCGGCACCGGGGTGAAGGTCTGGCGCCTGCGTGCGCTCTGCCTCGCCATCGCGGCGGCGGGCCTGGGGGTCGACCTCTGGACGAAGAGCCTCGCGCTGGCCCACCTCGATCCGAGCCGGCCGATCCGCCTGCTGGGCGGGCTGGTCACGCTGCAGCTGATCCGCAACCCCGGCGCGGCGTTCAGCATGGGCGAGAGCCTCACGGTGGTGATCTCGATCATCAGCATCGCGGCGCTGGTCGGCGTCCTGGTCTGGTTCCTGCCGAGGATCCGGCACACCGGCTGGGCGGTCGCGATCGGCCTGCTGCTGGCCGGCATCCTGGGCAACCTGTCCGACCGGCTGTTCCGCGAGCCCGGGCCGCTGCACGGCTACGTGGTCGACTTCATCCAGCTGCCCTACTTCGCCATCTTCAACGTCGCGGACATCTGCATCACCGCCGCGGCCGTGCTGATCATCTGGCTGACCCTGATCACCAAGATCTCCCCGGCCGGCGTCCGGCTCGACGACAGCGACGACAGCGACGACGCGGGCGATGAGTAGCGTCTGGCTGGTGCCGGACGGGCTGGACGGGGAACGCGTCGACGCGGCGGCCGCCCGGATGACGGGGCTGTCCCGCAGCCGGATCGGCGACCTCGCCGAGGCGGGTGGCGTGCAGGTGAACTCCACCGCCGTGGGAAAGTCGCACCGGGTCCGTGCCGGAGACCTGCTGGAGGTCGAGGTGACGACGGCGCCGACCGTCGAGGTGGTGCCCAAGGAGGTGGCCGGGATCACGATCGTCCATGACGACGCCGACCTGGTCGTCGTGGACAAGCCGGCCGGCGTCGCCGCGCACCCGAGCCTCGGCTGGGACGGCCCGTCGGTGGTCGAGCACCTCGCCGCGGCGGGCTTCCGGATCTCCACCTCGGGCGCGGCCGAACGGCAGGGCATCGTGCAGCGGCTGGACGTCGGCACGTCCGGCCTGATGGTCGTCGCGAAGAGCGAGCCGGCCTACACGGCGCTGAAGCGGGCCTTCCGGTCCCGCGAGGTGAGCAAGGTGTACCACACGCTCGTCCAGGGCCATCCGGACCCGTTCGAGGGCACCATCGATGCGCCCATCGGGCGCCACCCCGGGGCCGACTACAGGATGGCCGTGCGGGCCGGTGGCCGGCACAGCGTCACCCACTACCGGATGCTGGAGGCGTTCCCCGCCGTGACCCTGCTGGAGGTGCACCTGGAGACGGGCCGCACCCACCAGATCCGGGTGCACATGCAGGCGATCCGGCACCCGTGCGTGGGCGACCCGACCTACGGCGGCGACCCGGTGCTCGCCGCCCGGCTGGGGCTCGAGCGGCAGTGGCTGCACGCCGTCGAACTCGGCTTCGTCCATCCGCGGACGGGGGAGTCGGTGACCTTCCGCTCGGGGTACCCTGACGACCTCAGGGCAGCGCTGGAGCTCGTCCGCGGCTGAGCCCTGCAATGGTGCACCCAGCCGGTTCGGCTAGGGTGCTGTTCGTGCGTAGAGCGAAAATTGTCTGCACCATCGGCCCCGCGACCGACTCCGCGGAGGCCATCGTCAACCTCGTCAACGCCGGCATGAACGTCGCGCGGCTCAACATGAGCCACGGCGACCACCTGGTCCACGCCAAGCGCGTCGAGTGGATCCGGGACGCTGCGCGCGTCGCCGGTCGCCCCGTGGGCATCCTGGCCGACCTGCAGGGGCCGAAGATCCGGTTGGGGGAGTTCACCGACGGCGAGGCGTTCATCCAGGCCGGCGACCGCTTCGTGATCACCACCGACGACGTGCCCGGGGATGCGCAGCGCGCGTCCACGACCCTGAAGACGCTCACCGCCGACGTGACTCCCGGCGACCAGATCCTGGTCAACGACGGCGCCATCGAGTTGCGGGCCGTCGAGGTCACCGACACCGATGTGGTCACCGAGGTGGTCGTCGGCGGGCGGCTGTCCGACCACAAGGGCATCAACCTGCCCGGCGTCCCGGTGAGCGTGCCCGCGCTGAGCGAGAAGGACGAGCGCGACCTGCGCTGGGCGCTGCGCCACGGCGTCGACATTGTGGCCCTCTCCTTCGTCCGCAACGCCTCCGACATCGAGCCGGTCCGGAAGGTGATGGACGAGGAGGACCGCCACGTCCCGGTGATCGCGAAGCTGGAGAAGCCCCAGGCGATCGAGAACCTGTACGAGGTGATCGACTCCTTCGACGCCTTCATGGTGGCCCGCGGCGACCTCGGCGTCGAACTGCCCCTGGAGGAGGTGCCCGGCGTCCAGAAACGGATCATCGACGCGGCCCGCGCCTGGGCGAAGCCCGTGATCGTGGCCACCCAGATGCTCGAGTCGATGATCACCGCCCACCGGCCCACCCGGGCCGAGGCCTCCGACGTCGCCAACGCCATCCTCGACGGGGCGGACGCGGTCATGCTGTCCGGCGAGACCGCCGTGGGGGAGTATGCGATCGACGCGGTGAACGTGATGGCGCGGATCATCACCCGGACCGAGGCCGAGGGCCTGGACAAGATCCGCCCGCTGAACTGGAACCCGCACACGACCTCGGGCGTGATCTCCAAGGCCGCCGTCGAGGTGGCCGAGCGGGTGGGGGCGAAGTACCTGGCCGCGTTCACGATCTCGGGCGACACCCCGCACCGGTTGGCCCGGCTGCGCTCCGAGGTTCCGATCATGGCCTTCACCCCGCTGCCCAAGACCGCGCAGGCCCTCACCCTGTGCTGGGGCGTGCAGTCCTACGTCACGCCCGAGTACACCAACACGGACGCGATGGTCGAGTCGGTGCAGACCGCGCTGACCGAGACGGGCTTCGTCCAGCACGGCGACCACGTCGTGATCGTGGCCGGCAACCCCGGCCGGCACTCGCGCCAGACCAACTCGTTGCGTGTCTACGAGATGGACTGACATGTTGTCCTATTGACAGAACAAAGAGTGGGTCGTTAGTTTGGTGCCGTCGGCGGGGACGCCGGCGGCCGGACCGAGCGACAGGCGACCCAGGTGGACCAGACTCCGACCATTCCCGACACGATGCGGGCGGCCGTCCTGGTCGCTCCCGGTGAACCGCTGGAGGTGAAGCGGATCCGCACCCCGCGGCCGCGCTCCGGAGAGGTCCTGGTCCGGGTGACCGCCTGCGGGCTGTGCCACTCCGACCTGCACGTGATGTCGGGGAAGATCCCGTTCCCGACCCCCGCGGTGCTCGGCCACGAGGTGTCGGGCACGATCGTGGAACTCGGCGAGAACACGCTGCACAGCGCTCTCGCGGTCGGGGACGCGGTCTGCGGTCGCCTTCCTGATGCCCTGTGGCCAGTGCCCGGACTGCGCCCGCGGCCGCGACGACCTGTGCACCCCCTTCTTCCGGTTCAACCGGCTTCAGGGCCAGCTCTTCGACGGCAGCAGCCGGCTGGCCGACCTGGACGGGTCGGTGATCGCCCAGTACTCCATGGGCGGGCTCGCCGAGTACTGCGTGATCCCGGTCACCGCGGTCACGCCCATGCCCGAGGGGATGGACGCGGTGGCCGCGGCGATCCTCGGCTGTGCGGCGATGACCGCCTACGGCGCGGTGCGCCGGGGTGCGGACCTGCGCTACGGGGAGACGGTCGCCGTGATCGGCATCGGTGGGGTCGGCTCGAACATCGTCCAGGTCGCCCACGAGCTCGGCGCGCGGAAGGTGATCGCCATCGACGTGGACGACGACAAGCTCGAGCACGCGATCCGGTACGGCGCGTCCGACGTGATCAACTCCCGGCACGTGGACGCGCGGGACCGGGTCTTCGCCCTCACCGGCGGGCGGGGAGTCGACGTCGCGATCGAGGCCCTGGGCTTTCCGGCGACGTTCGAGCAGGCGCTCACCCTGCTCGCCGACGGCGGCCGGATGGTGCCGGTGGGCCTTGCCGCCGGCTCGCAGACCGCGGCGGTGGAGATCAACCGGCTGGTCCGGCGTGGTCAGCAGGTGTGCGGCTCCTACGGCGCCCGGACCCGTACCGACCTCCCGATCGTGGTCGACCTGGCCGCCCGCGGGGTACTGGACTACCGCGGCGTGGTGTCGGAGCGGATCCCGCTCCACCACGCCGAGGCCACCTACCGGCGCCTCGAGCGCGGGGCGGTCTCGGGCCGCGCGGTCGTCGAGATGGCGCTCAACGACCGCTGAGGAGTCCGGGCACGGCCCGCGCGGAACCTGCGGACGGGGTGTGGTCCCGGCGGGTGGCACGGCCGTTCAGCGGGCCGGACGGGCAGGAGGCACCCGGGAAGACTTAACGAGAACTTGAGTCGCGCGGGTCTTGGGATCGCACCCGGCGGGTGGTTCTCTGGAAGGCGTGCTGATCGATCGAATCAGGAGCAGCCCGGCGCGGCTGCGCGCCGCGGCGGTCGTCCTGCCGATCCTCGTCGCCGGCGTGCTGTACCTGCTGCGGTCCGTGGTCACCGGCGCCTCCGCGGCCGTGATCCTCGTCCTGGTCGTGGTGGCGGTCGCCGCCACCGGGGACCGCCCGAGCGGCGTCCTGGCCGCACTGGCCGCCGCCGTCGGCTTCGACTTCTTCGTCGCCGCGCCGCGGCTGGACTTCGACATCGACGACATCGCGGACGTCGGGATGGCGGTCCTGCTGCTCATCGCCGGGGTCGCGGTCACCGAACTGGCGTTGTGGGGCAGCCGCCAGCAGGCCATCGCCAGCCAGCGCGCCGGCTACATGAGCGGTGTGCTGGAATCGGCGGAGCTGGCTGCCCGCGGCGTCCCGGCCAGTGAGGTCATCCCCACCGTGGCCGGTCACATCTGGCGCACGCTCGGCGTGGAACTCGTCGCGTACTCGCCCGGTGCCCCCCACCGGGACTGCGCCATCATCGAGCGGGACGGCAGGGTGACGCTCCAGGGCGACCTGCTCGACGTCGCCCGTGACGGGCTCCCGGTCGACCGGCACACGGCCGTCCTCGTGGTCCAGGACGACACCGTGGTCGGGCACTTCCTCGTCACCGCTGCCACCAGCGTGGTGCGTCCGCGTCCCGAGCAGTTGCAGGTGGCCGTCCTCCTGGCCGACCAGGTCGCCGGCAGGGACTGAGCCCGAGTACCGGGAAGGGGAGTCGAACCCCTACGCCCTTTCGGGCAGACGGGTTTGAGCCGTCCGCGTATACCATTCCGCCACCCCGGCAGGGTGCCCAAGAAGTCTGCCACAACTTGGCGGTTCGTCCGGGGCGCAGGGTAACCTCGTCCCTGCACCGCACCCCCGGGGCCGAAGGACGAACCCAGCCAGGAAGCTGAACACTGATGACTGCCGACGACGACCGCAACGACGACGAGCCGCTTCGCGTGCTCGTGGCCGAGGACGAGGCCCTGATCCGGCTCGACCTGGTTGAACTGCTCACCGACGAGGGCTACCAGGTGGTCGCCGAGGCCGGTGACGGCGAGGAGGCGCTCGAACTCGCGCGCAAGCTCACCCCCGACCTGGTCGTGATGGACGTCAAGATGCCCAAGATGGACGGCATCTCGGCGGCGGCGATCATCGCGGAGGAGCGGATCGCTCCGGTGGTCATGCTGACCGCGTTCAGCCAGCGCGAACTCGTCGAGCGGGCCCGCGACGCCGGCGCCATGGCCTACGTGGTGAAGCCGTTCGACTCCTCCGACGTGATCCCCGCGATCGAGATCGCGGTGTCCCGGTTCGCCGAGATCCGGGCGGTCGAGGCCGAGGTCGCCGACCTGGAGGAGCGGTTCGCGTCCCGCAAGGCCGTCGACCAGGCGAAGGGCCTGCTGCAGGAGGGCCTCGGCCTCAGCGAGCCGGAGGCGTTCCGCTGGATCCAGAAGACCGCCATGGACCTGCGCAAGTCGATGCGCGAGGTGGCCGAGGCCGTGATCGAGCAGTCCAAGGGCGAGAAGCGCAAGAAGTAGGTCTCAGCGCGCGCGCTTGAGGAACACCGTGATCCGGGCGGCGCAGATCTGCTCGTCCTCGTCGTCGGTGAGGGTGACCTCGTAGGTCGCGAGCGTCCCGCCGATCCGGATCGCCGTGGCGATCCCGTGCACCCAGCCCCCGCTCGCCGGACGCAGGTGCGTGGCGTTGATGTCCACACCGGTGACGGCGCCGTCCGGCCCGACCTCCGCTGCGGCGGCGAACGACGCCAGCCCCTCGGCGAGCACGCAGGACGCCCCGCCGTGCCACAGGCCGAACGGCTGGGTGTTGCCCTCCACCGGGCACCGGCCGACGGCGCGGGCGGGGGTGATCTCGAGCAGCTCGACGCCCATCTTGTCGTGCAGCGCACTGTGCACGCCCTGCAGCCAGTCGGGAACGTTCATGGGGCCTACCTTGGCACACCGGGCGGATCCCGCCGTCAGTGCCGGCCGGTAAGGTTCCGGATTGTGACGACCCCGGTGAGCGCGAGTGGCGAGAAGGCCCCGACCCTGCTGCTGATCGACGGCCACTCGGTGGCCTATCGCGCGTTCTTCGCGCTGCCGGTGGAGAACTTCTCCACGACCACCGGCCAGCACACCAACGCCGTGTACGGGTTCACCTCCATGCTGATCAACGTGCTCCGCGACGAGCAGCCCACCCACCTCGCGGTGGCCTTCGACGTGTCCCGGCAGACGTTCCGCAGCGAGCAGTACGCCGAGTACAAG
The DNA here is from genome assembly GCA_040774965.1 of Propionicimonas sp. Lineage (GTDB taxonomy): Bacteria > Actinomycetota > Actinomycetes > Propionibacteriales > Propionibacteriaceae > Propionicimonas. The sequence goes on from JAXGTK010000014.1 coordinate 21,156, forward strand.
GCCAACCGGTCGGCCTCGCCGCCCGAGTTCAGCGGCCAGGTCGGGTTGATCAAGGAGGTGCTCGACGCGCTCAACATCGTCCACCTCGAGCGGGACGGCTTCGAGGCCGACGACATCATCGCGACGCTCTCCCGGCAGGGCGCCGCCGCGGGGCTCGACGTGCTGATCTGCACCGGTGACCGCGACACCCTGCAACTGGTCAACGACCAGGTGACCGTGCTCTACCCGCGCAAGGGGGTCTCCGACCTCGCCCGGCTCGACCCGCCGACGGTGCTGGAGAAGTACCTGGTGGAACCGTCCCGGTACCCGGAGCTCGCCGCCCTGGTCGGCGAGACCAGCGACAACCTGCCCGGCGTCCCCGGGGTGGGCCCCAAGACGGCTGCGAAGTGGCTGGACGCCTACGACGGCCTGGAGAACCTGGTCCGGCACGCCGACGAGGTCGGCGGCAAGGCCGGGGAGTCGTTCCGCACCCACCTCGACGACGTGGTCCGCAACCGGCGGCTGAACGCACTGGTCGGAGACCTCGAGCTGCCGGTCGGCATCGACGGGCTGGCCCGGCGTGACTGGAACCGGGAGGCCGTCCACGACCTGTTCGACGGCCTGGAGTTCCGGGTGCTGCGTGACCGGTTGCTGGAGACGCTGCCGGCCGAGGACCTCGCCTCCGAGGGCGGCTTCGAGGTGGAGGGCGAGATCCTGTCCACCGGAGGCGTCCGGGCCTGGCTGGACGCGCACGCCCGCTCCGGCGTGGTCGGGCTCGACTGCCAGGGCCACTGGCGGGCCGGTGCCGGCGACCTCACCGGGATGGCGCTCGCCGCCGCCGACGGCGCCGCGGCCTGGCTCGACGTCACCGCGCTGTCGCCCGACGACGACGCTGCGCTGGCCGGATGGCTGGTGGACGAGTCCGCGCCGAAGGCGATGCACGACGCGAAGGGCCCGCTGCTGGCCACCTGGTCGCGTGGCTGGGAGCTCGGCGGCCTGGCCAGCGACACCCAGCTGGCCGCGTACCTGCTGCGTCCCGATCAGCGCGTGTACGACCTCGCCGACCTGACCGCGCGGCACCTGCGCCGCGAGCTGTCCGTGGCCGGCAGCGGCGCGGACGACGCAGACCAGGCCGCGTTCAGCTTCGACGACACCGAGAGCCACGACGCGATGGTGCGGGCCCGGGCCGTGATCGACCTGGCCGCTGCCCTGGAGACCGAGCTGGAGGAGCGCGGGGGAGCCCCGTTGCTGCGCGAGGTGGAGCTGCCGCTCACCCGCACGCTGGCCGCCATGGAACGGGTCGGGATCGCGGTCGACCTCGACTACCTGCACCGGCTGCACTCCGACTTCGACGCCGCCGTCGTGGCCGCCGAGGCGGATGCGTTCGCGGTGCTGGGCCGCCAGATCAACCTTGGATCGCCGGTGCAGCTGCAGGCCGTCCTGTTCGACGAGCTGGGCATGCCGAAGACGCGCCGCACGAAGACCGGCTGGACCACGGACGCCGAGTCACTGGAGACGCTGTTCGCGAGGACCGAGCACCCGTTCCTCGCCCACCTGCTGCGCCACCGCGACCAGATCCGGCTGCGGCAGACGGTGGAGGGGCTGCTGAAGTTGGTGGCCGACGACGGCCGGATCCACACCACCTACGTGCAGACCATCGCGGCCACCGGACGGCTCTCGTCCACCGACCCGAACCTGCAGAACATCCCGATCCGCACCGAGGAGGGCCGGCGGATCCGGGAGGCGTTCGTGGTGGGGCAGGGCTTCGAGACGCTGCTCACGGCCGACTACAGCCAGATCGAGATGCGGATCATGGCCGACCAGTCCGAGGACGCCGGCCTGATCGAGGCTTTCGCCTCGGGGCAGGACTTCCACTCGATCACGGCGTCCCGGGTGTTCGGCGTCCCCGCCGACGAGGTGACCGGGGCCATGCGAGCGAAGATCAAGGCGATGAACTACGGGCTCGCCTACGGCCTGAGCGCGTTCGGCCTGAGCCAGCAGCTGAAGATCGACGTCTCCGAGGCCCGCGGGCTGATGGAGGAGTACTTCGAGCGGTTCGGGCACGTGCGCGACTACCTGCACGAGATCGTCGCGACCGCCCGGCGCACCGGCTACACCGAGACGATCCTCGGCCGGCGCCGGTACCTGCCGGACCTCACCTCGTCGAACCGGCAACGCCGCGAGATGGCCGAGCGGGCCGCGTTGAACGCCCCCATCCAGGGTTCGGCCGCAGACGTGATCAAGGTGGCGATGCTCGACGTGGAGACCGCGCTCGCGCAGCAGGGCCTGCGCAGCCGCATGCTGCTGCAGGTGCACGACGAGCTCGTGTTCGAGGTCGCGGCGGGCGAGCGGGAACAGCTGGAGGCGCTGGTGCGCGACAAGATGGGGCACGCCGTCGAGATGCGGGTGCCCCTGGAGGTGTCCGTCGGCGCCGGCCGGTCCTGGCACGAGGCCGCCCACTGACCCTCCCCGCTCCGTTCCACTGCCGTTCGTTGCGCCGAGTGCAATCCGAACCGATGGTCGTGGGTGGCTCCGCTGGCAGGCGATGCACTGGGCGCAACGATCCGGTTTGTCCTGATTGCCCGGGTCCCCGCCGGTGGCTAGCGTCCCAGGCATGAGCGAGACGACGATCCAGCGCAGTTCCCTGGAGCGCGGCCTGCGGATCATCCGGCTGCTCATCGAGGTGGAGAGCGACCCTGCGATGAAGCAGCGAGGGCTCACGGTGCAGCAGGTGGCGGTCGAACTCGACGTGCACAAGAGCACGGCCTCCCGGTTGCTGCACACGCTTGCGGAGGAGGGCTTCGCCGTTCCCCTGGGCAGCTCCCGGCAGGGTTACCGGCTGGGTCCGGCACTGCGGTCCCGGTTCGGGCTGTCGGCGGCCCAGCAGCGCTTCCGGGCATTCTCCACCCCGTTCCTGCAGGAACTGGTCGAACGCACCGGCGAGTGCGCGCACATCGCCGTCGCGGCGGACGGCGAGGCGCTCGTCGTGGACGCGTTCGAGACCGCCCAGTCCCTGAGGGTGGTCCTGGAGAAGGGCCGGCTGCTGCCCCTCCACTCGACGTCGGTCGGCAAGTGCCTGCTCGCCTGGGAGCTGGCCCCGCTCCCGTCCGACCTGCCGGCCCGCACCGGCCGGACGATCACTGATCCCGCCCGGTTGCGGGCCCACCTCGCCGAGATCCGCGAGGCGGGCTACGCCGTCGACGACGAGGAGAACCACACCGGGGTGTGCGGCCTGTCCGCGCCGGTCTTCGAGGGGACGGACGGCGATCCGGTCGGCTGCATCGGGATCGGCGCCCCGCTGCAGCGCATGCGGGGGGACGCGATCGCCGAACTCGCCATCGACGTGACGACCGTCGCCGGTCAGCTCACCGCAGCCCTCGGCGGCCCACCGGGCTGAGCGCGGCGCAGGTCCCCACGACAACCCACGAGAACCCACACAGCAGTGGGCCGGCACCGCCGTGCCCGTACAGCGAGGAGGAAACAGGAAATGAACACCCCAGCCGCAGCCGCAGCGATCGCCGTCTTCCTGGTCGTCGCGATTCTCTTCGGGCATCCGGCGCAGGCCGCCACCGATCAGCCGACGGGTGTCGCCTCGACCCGGCTCCCGGGCCGGTGAGCAGAATCGCGACCTTCCCGTCCGGGCGCGGGCTCCGCGAGGATGGATTCCCGGCGCCGGGCGCTCCGGCGCGGAGGGGGGAGTCGCGATGTACTGCCACCTGTCGATCCACCGCCCGATCCCCGGCGCGCGGGACGCGCTGGTCGCCTCCATGCACCGCTACGGCGCAGCGATCGAGGATGCGCCCGGCCTGATCTCCGTGCACACGCTCGAGGACCCGGCCGAAGGCACGCTCGTGGGACTCGCCCTCTGGGAGTCCGAGGACGCGTTCCGGGCGTCGGTGCACCTCGCCCGGCGGGCGGTGGCCGGCGATCCGTTCGACGAGTGGGAGGCCGAGCCGGTGCGGGGCCTCGGCCTGGTCGAGGCCTGAGGCCTCAGCGCAGGACGGCGAGCACCTGCTCCTGCTGGTGCCCGTCCGCGTCGGTCCAGGTACCGGTGAGGGTGCCCAGCGGCACCCGGCTGCCGGGCACGTGCTGGCCGTCCAGCACCCGCACCAGGCGCATCATCTCGCCGGAAGCGTTCGAGACCAGCACGATGCCGGAGCCCTGCACGGTCATGGACTTCTCGCCCCGGGACAGGTCCGCCTCGGTGTCGCCCTCGTGGATCACCCGCATGAGTTCGACCAGGTAGACCGGGTCGCCCACCGCGTCGTAGACGTAGCGGGTGCCGAGCACGGAGTGCTCCATGGTGCCGATGAAGGAGTCCTTCGCCTCCTCCAGCGGCTCGCCGCGGTAGGTGAGGGGTACCTGGTAGGTCACCCCGCGCGAGCTGACCAGGATCGTGTCGATGCCGA
>JAXGTK010000015.1:0-25301 GCA_040774965.1 Propionicimonas sp.
ACGACGGTGTTCGCGATGTCGTCCAGTTCGGTGGGCAGGCCGAGCCTCGCGAGCTTGTCGGCGTACTGCTCCGGGTCCTTGGTGGGGTTGTTCGACAGGAACCGCACCGGGATCTGTCGCCGACGGAGCTCGTTGATCGTCCGGGCGGCGCCGGGGAGCAGGTGGTCGCCGAGGTAGATCGTGCCGTCCATGTCGAACACGTAGGCGTCGTACAGCTCGTCGGGGAGCTTGAGGACGCTCTTCACTGGCGACTCACCTTCTTCGTTCGCACGCCTTCCGACCACGGCGCGCCGTGTCGTACGCTCACGTTAGCAGGCTTGAACGATTGTGCACAACATTTGTGCACAATCGAATCTGAGGTGGCTCGACAGCCGAGCCCGCCCTCGGCTGGTCGAGGGTGTGTCGGGCGCCGGCAAGACGGCGGTCCGCCGGGAGCTTCAGCGGTGGGGCCACCACGCGATCAACGGAGACACCGAACTCGCCTACCAGGGCGACCCGGAGACTGGCGAGCCGCTACCGGGCGTGGCGCACGAGCACCACCGCTGGGACGTCGCCCGGGTGCGCTCCCTGGTCGCCGACCGGAGCACCCCGTGACCCTCCCCTGCGGCGGCTCCGGGAACCGCGCACGGTTCATCGACCTGTTCGACGGGGTGTTCGTCCTCGAGATCGACCCGGACACGCTGCTCCGGCGTCTCTCCGCACGCCCTGAGGATGAATGGGGCGGCCGGACGGACGAACGCGAACTGGTGCTGCACCTCCACGAGACGGGGAGAGGACCTGCCCGACCAGTGATCGGGTACTCACCCGGGAAGACATGCTCGGCCTGATCAAGGGCCGTCCGGTGGGCCCGATCCGCGACGTCGGGCCATTCGACCCGACCGCCTGCCGTGGCGAGGAGCGGAACCCTCCCTTCGCCCTCAGCGCAGCTCCTTCATCCCGACGTAGGACGCCGCCGCCCCGCTCGCCTGGACGGCGACAGCCGCCGCCCGGGTGCCGTGGGCCAATCCTTCGGCGAGGTCGCCGCCACGACCGAGCACCGCCGCCAGACCACCCACGAAGGCGTCGCCGGCCCCGGTCGTGTCGACCACCTTCGCCACCGTCCCGGCGGGCCGGGCGAACCGCTCCCCCGCCGCCGTGCCCGCGATCGCCCCGGCCGCACCGAGCGTCACCACCACGCTCGCCGGCCCCAGTTCGAGCAGCCGGTCGACGAGTTCGTCCTCGGGGACGTCCCCGCCGAGCAGGAACGCCGCCTCGGTCTCGTTCACGACCAGCGGGTCGCACGCAGCCAGCACCTCCGCGCCGAGCGGCGCGGCCGGAGCCGCGTTGAGCAGGAACCGGATACCCCTCGCGCGGCACTCCGCCGCGAGGAACTCCACCGCGTCCAGCGGCACCTCCAGCTGCATCACCAGCAGCGCGGCCTCCCGCCAGCGCTCCTCGCTCCCGCGCAGGAAGTCCGGGGTGACCTGCCCGTTCGCCCCCGCGGTGACGATGATCGAGTTCTCCCCGTCCGGCGTCACGATGATCAGGGCGACGCTGGTCGGCGTGGCCACCCGGCCCAGCCCGGACACGTCCGCACCCGCATCGGAGAGCGCCTGGGCGAGCAGGTCCCCGTACGCGTCCCGGCCCACGCAGCCGAGGAACCGCACGTCCGCGCCCAGCAGCGCCGCGGCGATCGCCTGGTTCGATCCCTTGCCGCCGGGCGTGACCACCAGTTCGGAGCCGATCACGGTCTCGCCGCCGACCGGACGCCGGCCCACGCGCACCACCAGGTCGGCGTTCGCCGACCCCACCACCACGACGGCCATCAGTGCACCTGTTCGAGGATCGCGTGCGCTGTGGCGGAGTCGGTGACCAGCCGGTTGATGTAGCCGGCCCGCGCCGCAGCGGTGATCCCCTTCGCCTTGCTGGTGCCCACCGCCACGCCGATCGCGTGCGGCACCCGCAGCAGGTCGGCCAGCTGCATCGAGATCACCCGCTCCGAGCCCGCGTACGGCACCTGCACTCCGTGCTCGTCGAACGTCCGGTTGCTGATGTCGGCCTCGGCCGTCCTCAGGTCGGTGATCGCGCGTCTCATCACCATCGGCAGGGACGAGCGAACCCGTGGCGGCTGGCCGATCCCGAGCAGCGCGCACGACGCCTGCTGCCACAGCCCGGTCACCCGCTTCACGCCGGGATCCTCCTGGAGCAACTGGTAGAGCGCCTCGGCCGGCTGCACCGGGGCGTGCAGCAGGACGGGCGTCGCGCCGGCATTCACCGCGAGCAGCCGGGTGATCTCGTTGGTCTGGTAGAACTCCTCGGGCTCGTCCATACCGCCGACGGTCGGTGCGACGAAGACCCCGGGCAGCGGCACCAGCCGCTCATGGGCCAGGCCGAGCATCGTGGCACCCGAACTCACCAGCAGGGCGTCACCCGCGTGCAACCCGGCTTCCCCGAGGAGCTTCGCCACGGCCGGCGCCAGCACTGCGCCCGGGAGCGCGCCGAGCACGTTCGGCGTGACCACGACCCGACGCAGGCCGAGGTGCTCCTTCAGCGACGCGGCAAGGGATTCCAGTTCACCGGCGGCCGGATCACGCACCTCGATGTGCACCACGCCGCACGCCCGGGCCTCGGCCAGCAGGCGACTGACGGTCGCCCGGCTGATGCCGAGCAACTCGCTGATCTCCTGCTGGTTGCGGTCCTCCTCGTAGTAGAGCCTGGCGCCCCGGTACAGCATGTCGGCGGGGAACCTCATCGACGGCCCCGCCTCGCCGCTCCCGCTTCTTCGAGCCACCGCCCCTCCTCCCGGCGTAGGAATTCAAGCACATGCTCTGCAATTTCCTGCATGGTCCCCCACCGGACCATGCGCGTGCACATATGTGCTCGACATATGTGCTGCCCGGGACTAGACTTCTCCCGGCCAACCAAGGAGAGAGAACCGTGGGATTCCGTATCGCCGTCGGCTGCGATGACGCCGGGCTGGAGTACAAGGAGATCCTCAAGGCCGACCTGGCCGCGGATCCCCGCGTCGATGAGGTGATCGACGTCGGCGTCCACGCCGGCGAGCACACCGCCTACCCGCACGTCGGCGTCGCCGGAGCCCGGGAGGTTGCCGAGGGCCGCGCCGACCGTGCGCTGCTGATCTGCGGGACGGGCATGGGCGTCGCGATGGCGGCCAACAAGGTTCCCGGGATCCGGGCGTCCGTCGCTCACGACTCCTTCTCCGTCGAGCGCCTCGTGCTGTCCAACAACGCCCAGGTGCTCACCTTCGGGGCCCGGGTGGTCGGCATCGAACTGGCCCGCCGACTGGCGAAGGAGTGGCTCGGCTACACGTTCGACCCGAACTCCCCCTCGGCGCCGAAGGTGGCCGCGTTCGCGGAGTACGAACCGTCCGGCCCCACCGACGCGGAGCCCGTCGGCACCTGCGACTGAGCCTCCTGGACCGGATTGGGGACGGTTCCTGATTCGGTCCACCTCCTGAGAACGGACCGACAAAGGAACCGTCCCCAATTCGGTCCGGTGCGATGGTTGGCCGCGCGGGTGGCTTCCATCGGGGACGGCTTCGGGCAGGGACCACACTGGAGACGGAACCGGATGAAGGAGTGAGGAATGAACACTCGTTTGAAGGCCCTCGCCGAGGCCGGCGTCTCGATCTGGCTGGACGACCTGTCCCGCGAGCGGATCGAGAGCGGCAACCTGGCCGGGCTGATCGAGAACGACTCGGTGGTGGGCGTCACCACCAACCCGACGATCTTCGCCGCGGCGCTCAGCAAGGGGGACGCCTACGTCCCCCAGCTGAGGGCGCTCGGCGACGTTCCGACGTCCGAGGCGATCAAGCACCTGTGCACGACCGACGTCCGCAACGCCTGTGAACTGTTCGACGACACCTACCGCTCCAGCCGCGGGTTCGACGGCAGGGTGTCGATCGAGGTGGAGCCGGGGCTGGCCCGCGACACCGACGCCACCATCGCGCAGGCCGCCGAGTTGCACGGCCTGGTCGGCCGCGAGAACGTGCTGATCAAGATCCCCGCGACGCTGGAGGGACTGCCCGCGATCACGGCGACCATCGCGGCCGGCATCTCGGTGAACGTGACGCTGATCTTCTCCGTCGAGCGCTACCGCGCGGTGATGGACGCCTACCTCGCCGGGCTGGAGCAGGCCGCGGCCGCGGGCCGGGACCTGTCGAGGATCCACTCGGTGGCGTCGTTCTTCATCTCCCGGGTCGACGTGGAGGTGGACGCCCGCCTCACCGCGGTGGGCCGGGCGGACCTCGCGGGGAAGCTGGCGATCGCGAACGCGAAGATCGCCATGGCCGCCTACGCCCGGGTGTTCGGCTCCGACCGCTTCGCGGCCCTGGCGGCGCGGGGCGCCAACGTGCAGCGTCCGCTGTGGGCGTCCACCGGCGCGAAGAACCCGGCGTACCCCGACACGCTCTACGTGAGCGACCTGGTCGCGTCCGGCGTGGTGAACACGATGCCGGAGAAGACGCTGCGGGCGTTCGGCGACCACGGCGAGCCCGGCGCCCCGCTGGAGGGCCGCGAGGCCGAGGGCGAGGCCGTCCTGGCCGCGGTCAGCGCCGCCGGCGTGGACCTGGACGACGTGAACGCCGTCCTCGAGACCGAGGGCGTGGACAAATTCGCGAAGTCCTGGGACGAACTCTCCGCTTCGGTGGAAGCCGCCCGGGCCGCCGTCCGATAGCGCCGCGGACCAGATTGGGGACGGTCCCTGATTCGGTCCACCGGGAAAGTGGACCGAATCAGGAACCGTCCCCAATTCGGTCCAGAGCTCGACCAGCCGACAGAACTCAGGCGAACGTGGTGTAGCTGAACGCGGGGGCCCGGCGGAGTTCGGCGAGGTCGGCGAGGTCGGCGGCGGACGGCTCCCAGGTGGCGGCGTCCACGTTCGCGACCACCTGCTCGGGACGGGTGGCCCCGGAGATCACGCTGCCGACCGCCGGCTGGGCGAGCAGGCCGCCGATCGCGAGGGTGAGCAGCGGGATGCCGCGGGCGTCCGCGAACGCCTGGAGCGCCTCGATCCGGTCCCAGTCGGCGCCGGCGAGGCGCCGCGCCTGGTCGGAGCGGGCGAGCCGGGTGCCCTCCGGGGCGGCCTCTCCGCGGTTGTACTTGCCGGTGAGCAGGCCGTACGCCAGCGGGAAGTACGGCAGGATGCCCACCCCGAGGCGCTCGCAGGCGGGCACGAGCTCGTCCTCGGCCGCACGGTTGTACAGCGAGTACTCGTTCTGGGCCGACACGAACCGCTGCAGGCCCGAGGAGTGCGCGATCCAGTCCGCGTCCACCACCTGCCACGCCGACAGGTTGGACGAGCCGAGGTAGCGCACCTTGCCCTCGGCGACCAGCTCGCTCATCGCCTCGAGGGTCTCCTCGATCGGCGTGATCGGGTCGGGACGGTGCAGCTGGTACAGGTCGATGTAGTCGGTGCCGAGCCGGCGCAGGCTGGCCTCCACCGCGCGGCGCACGTAGCGGCGGCTGCCGTGCGCACCGAAGTGTTCCGCGGCGTGCTCCCCCATGCCGAACTTCGTGGCGACGATCACGTCCTCGCGCCGCGAGCCGAGGGCCCGTCCGAGCAACTCCTCACTGGCCCCGTCTCCGTAGACGTCCGCGGTGTCGAACAGGGTCACCCCCGCCTCGATGGCCGCGTCGACCACGGCCTTCGTCTGGTCGGCGTCGATTCGGGCACCGAAGGCGTTGCAGCCGACCCCGACCACCGACACCATCAGCCCGCTGTTCCCGAGAGGTGAATAGCGCATGCGGCCATTATGGGCACGGCCCCATACGATGTGCGTGAAGCCGTTCGCCCACAGGAGGCCACCCGTGATCGTCGCCACACCCGTCACCGAATCAGGGCTCTCCGCCGCCGCGTGGGGCAAGGCCCACTGGATCGGCGTCGCGAACGTCGAGGACGGGCAGGTGAGCGCCTGGCAGATCCACGAGGTCGCCTGGGACGTCTCCCACGACGAGGCCACCCACGGCTCCCACCACGCCCGGGTCGTCCGCTTCCTCAAGGGAGAGGGCGTCCAGGCGATCGTGGTCGACCACCTGGGCGAGGGCATGCAGCGGATGATCAACAAGATGGGCATCGCCACGCTCCCGGCCATCCCCGGGGACGCGCAGGCGTCCATCCTGGCCGCGGTGGGGGCCGCGCAGGCCTGAGCCGACGAACCTGCTGCCGCGGGGACGACCGATCGGGCGGCCGCCGTTGACCTACCAGCCCGGCCAGCGCAGGACGAGGTCGGCCGCGCCGGAGTGACCGGTGACCAGCGCCGCGTTGCGCTCGTCGGAGCCGAACACGTGGCGCCGGGCGTGCTCGGGCGACTTGCCGAAGCGCTCGTGCCGCGCGATCAGGCGGCTCACCCGCAGGCCCTCGCTCGGCGCCTCGACGAACCAGACCTCGTCCAGGTGCTCCCGGACGCGCTGCCAGGCGGGATCGGGGAGCAGCAGGTAGTTGCCCTCGGTGACCACGATCGGGCACTCCCGCGGCACGGGGATCGCGCCGGCGACCGGGTCCTCGATCTCACGTCGGTACTCGGGGGCGTACACCACGCGCCCGGTGTTCTCCCGCAGCCGACCCAGCAGCGCGGCGTAGCCGTCGGGGTCGAACGTGTCCGGGGCGCCGCGCCGGGTGGCCCGGTCGTCGCCGGCGATCACGGACGCCGCCAGGTGGAACCCGTCCATCGGCACGACCGCGGCGGTCCCCGGGGCGCCGGAGTTCAGTTCGTCGGCCAGGAGCCCGGCCAGCGTCGACTTGCCGGCACCGGGTGCACCGCACAGCCCCACGATCACCCGGGACGCGGAAGCCGCCCGCGCCCGCAGCCGGGCGCCCAGGGCGGGGACATCCACCGGCAGCGGCTCAGCCATCGCCGCGCTCGCGCTCCCCGAGCACGACGCAGCCGGCCGGGTCGAGCCGCACCCGGAGGCTCGCCGGCGGGCGCCCGTGCCCGGTCGCGTCCGCCGTCCGCACCCTCGCGTCCGACCCGTCGGGGAGCCGGACGGTGAACTCGCTGCCCCCGCGCCGGGCCTGCGCCTGCCGCACCGGCACGTCCGTGCCGGCCGGATCCACGACCAGCCCGTCCGGGCCGACCGCGACCACCCCCGCCGCACCGCTCCAGCCCAGCGCAGCGGCGTCCGCGGCGTCCAGGAACGGCCCGTAGCCGAGGAACGCGGCCACCTCGCGGCTCGCCGGGTGCCGCCACAGCGTGGCGGGGTCGTCGACCTGCAGCAGGCGGCCCTCGGCGAGGACTGCCACCCGGTCGGCGATCGAGAACGCCTCGTCCTGGTCGTGGGTCACGTAGAACGCCGGGACGCCCGCGGCGCGCAGGGTCTCGTCCAGCACGCCCACGAGGTGCTCGCGCAGCCCGCGGTCGAGCGCGGACAGCGGCTCGTCCAGCAGCAGCAGCCGGGGCCCGGCCGCCAGTGAGCGGGCCAGCGCGACGCGCTGCGCCTGGCCCCCGGAAAGGGCGGTCACCGGACGGGGCCCGTAGCCGGCCAGTCCGACCAGGTCGAGCAGTTCAGCAACCCGCTGCTCGCGCCGGCGGCGCGGCGTCCGGGCGAGCGCGTAGCCGACGTTGCCGGCCACCGACAGGTGCGGGAACAGCTGCCCGTCCTGGAACATCACCACGAAGCCGCGCTTGTGCACCGGCACTCCGGCGAGGTCGGCGCCGTCCCAGCTGACCGAACCGCCCAGGAGGGGCTCGAGGCCTGCGATGGCCCGCAGCAGCGACGTCTTGCCCGACCCGGACGCGCCGAGCACCGCCACCACCTCGCCGGGAGCGACGTCGATCGAGACGCCGTCGACGGCGACCACGGGCCCGTAGCGCACCACCGCGTCGCGGACGGCGAGCCCACTCACCACGGGTGCACCTCCTTCGGCCCGATCCACTCGGCCAACCCCATCACGAGCGCGGTCAGCACCGCCAGCACCACCGATGCTGCCATGGCCATGCCGAAGTTCTCCGCGCCGGGGCGTCCGATCAGCTGGAAGATCACCACCGGCAGGGTCGGGCGGTCGGGCCGGGCGAGGAAGGAGGTGGCGCCGAACTCACCCAGGCTGGTCGCGAACGCGAAGCCGACGGCCAGGCCGAGCCCGCGCAGGGCGAACGGGGCGTCGATGGACGCCACGACGCGGCCCGGGCTCGCGCCGAGGGTCGCCGCGGCCTCGTGCAGCCGCGGATCGACGGCCCGCAGGGTGGGCAGCAGCGTGCGGACGACCAGGGGCAGCGCCACCATGGCCTGCGCGATCGGGATCAGCAGCCAGCTCGAGCGCAGGTCCAGCGGCGGCCGGTTCAGGGTGATCAGGAAGCCGAAGCCCACGGTGACCGCGGACACACCCAGCGGCAGCATGAACACCGCGTCCACGGTGCGCAGGGCGCGCCGGCCCGGAGCGGAGGCGGGACGGCGGGACAGCACGTAGCTGACCAGCAGGCCGAGCACGATCGCGAGCCCGGTGGCGGCCAGCCCCATCGCGAGGGAGTTCGCCAGGGCCTGCCACACGCTCACCGTGAACGCCGCGGCGTCGCCGGAGAGGGCGGCGTAGTTGCCCGGGCCGATGCCGTCCGCGGTGATGAAGGACCGCCAGACCAGCGAGGCCATCGGCAGCACGAGCAGGCCCAGCACGACCGCCGCGGTGACGAGGACGGCGGGCAGGTCGGAGCCGCGCAGCGGCGCGTCCACCCGGTTGCCGGACAGGCGCAGGGCACGCTCCTGGCGGGCGCGGGTGGCACCGGCGACCATCAGGGAGGCACTCACCACGAGCAGCTGCAGGATCGACAGCGCCGCGGCGGCGGGCAGGTCGAGCAGCTGGGTGGTCTGGTACCAGATCTCCGTCTCGATCGTCCCGTAGCTCTCGCCGCCGAGCACGAGCACCACCCCGAAGGCGGACGCGCAGAACAGGAACACCAGCGCCGCGGCGGAGGCGATCGCCGGGGCGAGCGCGGGCAGGGTGACCGTGGCGAGGACGCGGACGCGGCCGGCGCCGAGGCTGCGGGCGGCGTCCTCCGCCCGCGGGTCGAGCCGCGACCACAGGGCGCCGACCGTCCGCACGACCACCGAGTAGTTGAAGAACACCAGGGCCGCGACGATGCCGGCCAGCGACTCATCCAGGCCGAGCGGGCCGAGCAACCCGGTGGGTGCGAACAGCGCCGAGAACGCGACGCCGACCACCACCGTCGGCAGCACGAACGGGACACTCACCACGGCACGCGCCAGTCGGCGTCCGGGGAACCGGCAGCGGTAGAGCACGTAGGCGCCGGGGACGCCGAGCACGACCGACCCCAGGGTGCCGAGCACGGCCTGGGCGAAGGTCTGGGCGAGGATCCGCCAGGTCCGCGGCGCGGCCAGCACCTCCTGGACGCCGGCGAGCGTCCACTGCCCGTCCACGACGAACCCGCGCGCGACCAGCGCGGTCACCGGCCAGGCGAAGAAGACCGCCAGGAACGCCAGCGGGAGCGCCGCGGCCGCCGTCCACACCCACGGGTTCCCGCCGATTCCGCGGCGGCGCACCGTCCGCCCGGCCCCGGCTCGCCCGAACGCCTCCGTTCCGGTCATTCGCCACCGCTCAAACACAGGCGTTCGACCGGAACAGGGGCGTTCGGCGCTGAGAGGCGGTTCACCCGATGACCGCCGCCGTCCAGGCCTTGATCCAGGCGTCGCGGTTGGCGCCGAGCTCGTCCGCGGGCACGGTGATCGGGTCGTCCACCACGGCGGCGTACTTCGTCCAGTCGGCGGGCAGCTCGACGTCGGGATCGACCGGGTCCATGTACATCTGCTCCGGGATCTCGGCCTGCACCTGGGGCGACAGCATGAAGTCGATGAAGGCGCGCGCCCCGACCTCGTTCTGCGCACCGGCGAGGACGCCGGCGTACTCGACCTGCCGGAAGCACGTCCGGGTCAGCGCCTGCGTGGCGTGCTCGTAGGCCGGCGAGGTCGAGTACGACACCACCAGCGGGTAGGCGCCCTTGCCGGAGGACCCGGAGAACTGGACGGTGTAGGCCTCCGTCCAGCCCTTCACGACCTTCACCCCGTTCGCCTTCAGGGCCGTCCAGTAGTCGAGGTAGCCGTCCTCGCCCATCGCGCCGACGGTGGCGGCCAGGAACGCCATGCCCGGCGAGGAGGTCGCGGGGTTCTCGACCACGAGCAGGTTCTTGTACTCGGGCTTGAGCAGGTCGTCGAGCGTCTGCGGAACGGCGATGCCCTTCTTCTCGAACCAGGTGGTGTCGGCGTTCAGGCAGACGTCGCCGTAGTCGATCGGGGTCAGGGAGTTCGAGTCGTCCGCCGCGTACTGGCCGGCGTCCTTGGGCAGGTCGGGCGAGGTGTAGGGGCTGAGGATCCCCGCGTCGATCGCGCGTCCGGCGAACGTGTTGTCGATGCCGTAGACCACGTCGCCCAGCGGCGCGTCCTTGGTCAGGATGAGCTGGTTCACGACCGTCCCGACGTCGCCGGGAGCGACGTACTTCACGTCGTAGCCGGTCTCGGACGCGAACTTTGCGATCGTGTCCTTGTCGAGGGCGAACGAGTCGTGGGTGATCACGGTCAGCGTCTTGCTCTCGGTCGGAGCGGACGGGGTGTCCGCCCCCGTCGGCGAGGCGGTGCCGCCGGCGGGCCCCGCGCACCCCGCCAGCAGGACGGCCGCGGCGACCGCGACCAGTGACGTTCGAATGGACATGCTTGACTCCTCCATCGTTCGGAGGGCCCGGGAACAACCCCGGGGAGAAATCCCGACTCCCTACGCCGGTGCGAACCGGATCAGGTTCGAGGGTCTGCGGACCACCCGCACTCTCAGCGCCCCGCGGCGCTCCCCTGTCGATCGCCTACGTTACCAGCGCGGGGGCGGGCTTTCCCCGTCCGCACGATCGGGTGGACCGGAACAGGAACCGTCCCCAATCCGGTCCGACCGGGATGGACGACGGTTCAGGTGGCTCCTAGGATCACGCCCTGTGGGCGCAGACTCCGTTTTCGAGCTGGCGCGTGACGATCTCCGGGTGACGCGGTTGGGCACGGACGATGCCGAGCGCCTCCAGCGCCTTTACGCGGCCTGCGCCGAGTTCACGATGCTGGTCGACGGGGAGCCGCCGACGTCGCACGCGGCCGCCGACGACCTGACCGCGTTGCCTCCCGGCTGTCGGCCCGAGGACAAGTACGTCTTCGGACTCGCCGACGCCTCGGGACGGATCCTCGGCATGATCGAGTCGATCCGTGGCTATCCGGAGCCGGGGACGTGGTGGCTCGGGTTGCTGCTGATCGATCCCGAACGGCGCCGGGACGGACTCGGATCGGCGTTCTACTCCGGCTTCGAAGGCTGGGTGCAGGATCAGGGCCACGACCGGATCTCCCTGGGCGTGGTCGACGCCAACACCGGCGGCCTGGGCTTCTGGCGCCGGCAGGGCTTCACCCTGACCCGAACCGTCCCGGCCCAGACCTTCGGACGGCTCGTCCACGACGTCCACGTGCTGACCAGGATGCTGGACGAGCGACCCCTGGCGCCGGAGGCCACCACGCAGGAGTGAGTGCCAGCGGGTGGACATCCCGGCTTCGGCAGCGAGGCCGCCGTCCGCCGATCGGGTGGACCGGAACAGGAACCGTCCCCGATTCGGTCCGGACCGGGTGGGGGACGGTTCCGAACCCGGTCCAGAACCCGTGCCCGCAGCGCCCCGGTTGTGCCAGTCTTGGGCGCATGACTGCGCAGGCCGATGCCATCGAGACCATCAAGAGCGGCTACACCTTCGACACCCCGGCGATCGACCTGGGCGTGCTGATGGCGGACGGCGAGCCGCACCCCGACGTCCGGGTCCGGATCTCGCTGTCCATGCTGAACCGGCACGGCCTGGTCGCGGGCGCCACCGGCACCGGCAAGACGCGGACGCTGCAGCTGCTCGCCGAGCAGATCTCCAGGGCCGGCGTGAGCGTGTTCGCCGCCGACATCAAGGGCGACCTGTCCGGGATCGCGATCCCCGGCACCGCGAGCGAGAAGCTGCTCGCACGCACCCGGAAGATCGGCCAGGACTGGCAGCCGGAAGGGTGCCCGACCGAGTTCTACGCCCTCGGCGGCCAGGGCATGGGCGTTCCGCTGCGCGCGACCGTGTCGTCCTTCGGCCCGATCCTGCTGTCCAAGGTGCTCGGCCTCAACGAGACCCAGGAGTCCAGCCTCGGCCTGGTCTTCCACTACGCCGACACCCAGGGCCTGCCCCTGCTCGACCTGGCCGACCTGCGGGAGCTGCTGACGTACCTCACCTCGGATGAGGGCAAGGCCGAGCTGAAGGGCATCGGCGGGCTGTCCAGCGCCACGGTCGGCGTGATCCTGCGCTCGCTGGTCACCCTGCAGACCCAGGGTGCGGACGACTTCTTCGGCGAGCCGGAGTTCGACACCCGCGACCTGATCCGCACCGACGCGAACGGCCACGGCGTGATCTCGCTGCTGGAACTGCCGAACCTGACCGACCGTCCGGCGATCTTCTCCACCTTCCTGATGTGGGTGCTGGCCGACCTGTTCCACGACCTGCCCGAGGTGGGCGACCTCGACAAGCCGAAGCTGGTGTTCTTCTTCGACGAGGCGCACCTGCTGTTCAACGGCGCGTCCAAGGCCTTCCTCGACGCGATCACCCAGACCGTCCGGCTGATCCGGTCCAAGGGCATCGGCATCTTCTTCGTCACCCAGGCGCCCACCGACGTGCCCGACTCGGTGCTGGCCCAGCTCGGCTCGCGCGTGCAGCACCAGTTGCGCGCGCACACGCCGAACGACGCCAAGGCGCTGAAGGCGACCGTCGGAACCTACCCGACCAGCCAGTACGACCTGGCCGAGACCCTGCAGGCGCTGGGCATCGGCGAGGCGATCGTCACCGTGCTGAACCCGGACGGCGCACCCACCCCGGTCGCGTGGACGAGGATGCTGGCGCCGCTGGCGTCCATGAGCCCGATGCCGACCGACTGGATGACCAAGGGCGTCGCCGCCTCGGCGATGCAGGCCAAGTACGGCCAGGCGGTCAACCGCGACTCCGCCTACGAGATGCTCACCCGCAAGCTCGAGGAGGGTGCGGCGAAGGCCCAGGCCGAGCAGCAGGCCGCCGAGGAGGCGAAGGAGAAGGCCGTGCAGCAGAAGTCCGCGGCGCGCCAGACCCCGCGCAAGTCGTCCTCGTCGTCGCGGCGCGCGCCGAAGTCCGGCGTGGAGAAGGTGCTCAGCTCGCCGACGTTCTGGAACCAGGCGATGCGGGTCGGCGGCGAGATCGTCCGCACCATGTGGGGAACGGCCCGCAAGTAGGGCCCGCTCAGGCCTGCGGCTCCGCGCGACCGGCCGTCCCGGGTCGCGGACGGCCCGACTGCGGCAGCAGCTGCTCGGCCCAGGTGAAGCGGTGGGTGTGGATGTCGTAGTAGGTGAACACCGACAGCTCGCGCACCCCGGGCACCGCCCTGACCTGGGCGTTGATCACCCGGCTGATCTCCCGGGTGTCCTCGGCGTACACCTCCACCAGCAGGTCGCAGGCGCCGCCCCCGATCACGACGTAGGCCACATTGGGGATCGCCGAGACCTCATCGGCGATCGCGTACGGGTCGCCGCTCACCGACACCGCCAGCAGCGCCATCGCCTCGAACCCCAGCTTGAGCGGGTCGGTGATCCCGACGATCCGGACCACGCCGTCCTCGACCAGCCGCATCACGCGCTTGCGCACCCCGCCCGCGGTGAGGCCGACCAGGTCGGCGAGCTCGCTGTAGGCGGCCCGGCCGTCGCGCTCGAGTGCTGCGACCAGCCGCCGGTCGATGTCGTCCAGTTCGATCACGGTCGTCCTCCCGTCGTTGTGGCCGTCAGTAGCGTCCGGCGACCCGCCCGGCCACCACGGCCAGCGGCGAGGTCCGGCTGCCACGGCTCGCGCGTTCCCTGCGGTCGGCGGCGTTGTACAGGGCGTACAGGCCGGTGACGCCGAGCCAGCGCAACGGCTCCACCTCCCACTCCCGGATCGGCTTGTTCACCCAGGGCAGCCGGGTGAGCTCGGAGTCCTCCCCGAGGATCAGGTCGCGCAGGGTCCGTCCGGCGAGGTTGGTGCTGCTCAGCCCGTCCCCGACGTAGCCGCCGGCGACGCACAACCCGGTGGAACGGTCGACGCTCACCGTCGCCGACCAGTCCCGCGGCACGCCCAGGACGCCCGTCCAGGTGTGGTCGAAGGCGACCTCGGCAAGGCTCGGGAAGAGCCGGTCGAAGGCCTGCGCCAGGGCGGGCAGGGACGCGGCCGGCGTCTCGCCGTTCTGGTCGCGGCCCGAGCCGAAGTAGTACGGGACGCCGGGCCCGCCGAGCACGATCCGGTCGTCGGCGGTGCGCTGGATGTAGCTGAACGCGTGCGCGGCGTCCCGGGTGAGCACGGCCTGGCCGTCCCAGTTGATCCCGGCGAGCTGGGCCGCGCCGAGCGGCTCGGTGGCGATCACGCTGCTGAGCTTGGGCAGCCAGTCCCGGTGCCGGCCGGGCAGCTCGCAGCTGAACCCCTCCGTCCCGCGGATCACCCAGGTGGTCTCGACCACGTTCCCCGCGGCCGTGGTCAGCCGGTGCGGCTCGATCCCGATCACGTTCGTGCGCTCGTACACCTCCACCCCACGGCCACGGACCACGTCGCGCAGGCCGGCGACCAGCTTGGCCGGCTGGACGCGGGCGGCGCGCGGCGAGAACAGCCCGAGCCGGCCGCCGGCGAGGTGGGCGTAGTCCCGCTCCAGTTCCGGCGGCTCGACCAGCCGCAGGTCGTCCGGGCCGAACCCCCAGTCCAGGCAGTACGCGTACTCCTCGCGCAGCCGGGCCGCCTGGGCCGGAGCGGTGGCGATGGCGATCTCGCCCTCGTGGGCCAGGTCGGCGTCGATGCCCTCGGCGCGCACGACCCGGTCGATCTCGTCGATGCTGGCGAACACCTGCCGCTGGAAGCGCTGGACGGCCGCCCGCCCGTGGGAGCGGGCGTAGAGCCGGTTCAGCCCCGGCATGCCGTAGGACAACCAGCCGCCGTTGCGGCTGGAGGCGCCGTAGCCGACCGTCTCGGCCTCGAGCACGGCGATCCGCAGGCTGGGCAGGGCCCGCTCGAGGTAGTACGCCGCCCACAGCCCGGTGAGGCCCCCGCCGATGATCGCCACATCCACGGCGAGGTCGGTCTCCAGCGCAGGCAGCTCCTCGCCGAGCGCGCTGTGCCGGTACCAGAACGAGACCTCCCCGTTGCGGCGGACCTCGTGGCGGTTGGCGTCCATCACTTCCACTCCTTGCCGAGCAGGTCGTCCAGGACCTCGAGGAACCAGTCGGCGTCGGCACGGCTGAGGGTCATCGGCGGCTTGATCTTGAGCACGTTCTGGCGTTCGGAGGTGGCCTGGTCGACGATCCCGCGGCCCAGCAGCGCCTCGCACAGCAGCGCGGTGTCGGCCACGGCCGGGGCGAGGCTCTCCCGGTCGAGCACCAGCTCGATGCCCTGGTACAGCCCGCGGCCGTGCATCGCACCGACCAGCGGGTGCCGCCCGGCGAGCTCGTCCACACCCCTGCGCAGGTGCGCGCCCACCTCGCGGGCGTTGCCCATCAGGTCCTCGCGCTCCATCACGTCCAGCACGGCCAGCCCGGCCGCGCACGCCGCGGGCGAACCGCCGGTGGTGGAGAAGAACATCCCGGCTTGGCCGAGCACCGAGCTGATCTCGGAGCGGGTGATCACCGCGCCCAGCGGGAAGCCGTTGCCCATCGCCTTGGCGCACACGATGATGTCCGGCTCGACGCCCTCGGCCCGGGCCGCCCAGAAGGTGTCCCCGGTGCGGCCGAAGCCGACCTGCACCTCGTCGGCGATGCTGAGCCCGCCGGCCCGGTGCAGCGCGTCGGTGATCCCGGCGAAGTAGCCGGCCGGGGGCACCACGCCACCGGCGTTGCCGAGGATGCTCTCCATGATCACCGCGGCCGGGGCTGCGTCCCGCGCGGTGAGGCCGTCCAGCAGCCGGTCGAAGTCGGCCAGGTAGGCCGGCCCGGCCTCGGGGCCCCGGTGGACGCCGCGGTACGGGTTGGGCGCCTCGGCGACGCTCACCCAGTCCGGCCGGGTGGCCAGCGCGTTCGGGTTGTCGTAGGCCGAGGTGGTCACCGCGTCCGAGGCCTCGGACCAGCCGTGGTAGCCCTCGCGGTGGGTGATCACCTGGTTGCGCCCGGTGGCCAGCTTGGCCAGCCGCAGGGCCAGGTCCACCGCCTCGGTGCCGCTGTTCACCAGCAGGACGCTGTCGTAGCCGGTGCCCCAGGTGGTGGCCAGCAGCCGCTCGGAGTAGTCGGCCAGCAGCCGGTAGAGGAACCGGGAGTTGGTGTTCAGCCGGCGCAGGGCGCCGTCGACGGCCGCCCGCAGCGCCGGGTGCGAGTGCCCGATCGCGGTCACGTTGTTCACCAGGTCGAGGTGGACGCCCGCCGCGGTGTCGACCAGGTAGCTGCGCCAGCCGCGGACGAACTCGGGCGGCTCGCGGTAGTAGCGCTCGGTGCTGTCAGGGAGGAAGGCGTCGCGCCGGCGCTGTTCGGCGTGCGCGGTCGCGCGGACGTCCGGCGAGGCGGGTTCGGGCAGGCCGAGGGCGGTGTTGGTGCCGGCCACCAGCGGCGCGTAGCCGACGGCGCGGTCGCGCGGGCAGAAGTCGGGGACCGGCACCGTGGCGTCGCCCTGCAGCGCCACCGTGACCCGGCAGCAGGAGGGGCCGGCCACGGCGGTGCCGAGCAGCGTCCCCGGCCCGACCGGTGTGCCGGGACGCAGGCCCGGCGCGACCGCCAGGCCCCGCAGCCGCAGCACGCCCCCGCCCGCGGCGAGGTCCAGTGCGTCCGGCCCGAGCGAGGCCACGACCATCGTTGTCGCGGCCTCGACCTCGAAGGCACGGACGCCGGCGAACTCGGCGAGGAGGGAGTAGGGCGCCGAGTGCGCCGGGTCCGCACCGGGGGTGCTTCGGGTGAGCCGGAACTCGCCCTGCGGCAGGACGACGACCCCGTCGCCGGCCGCCGCACGAATCACGCGGTCCTCCGCCCCCGCACCGAGCCAGGCTCCGTCGTCCAGGACGGCGGAGTCGGCGGCGAGGCTGAGCACGGCCGGGTGGGGCTGCCCGCGCACGGCGAGCAGCCGGCCCGCCGGCAGCGGCGCGGGAACCGCCGGTGCGCCGAGGAGGAGTGTGGTCATCACCGCGGACGGCAGCCCTGCGGCCACCTCGAACACGGTCCACTCGTGGTCGCCGCGCTCACGGGCGTAGTCGTTGCCAGGGTCGATGGCGAGCTGTTGCCAGCCCGAGACGACCAGCACCGCGGCCCGCAGTTGCACCAGCGGCCACAGCGCCCGACGCTCGGCCGCGGTCAGGCCCGCCTCGGCGGCGAACGCGTCGGCCATGGCGGTCAGCACGCCGAGGTCGTCGTGGTCGTGGTGCAGCATCGAGGCCAGCAGGACGGCCAGTTCGCCGACCCGCCAGCTGCGGGTGAGGTCGCCGAAGTCGATCACGCCGACCGCCCGTGGAAGCCCGTCCGGGTCGTCGCGGACCACGACGTTGTCGTCGGTGATGTCGGCGTGGATCAGCTGCCACGGCAGGTCGTCGGCGACCTCTGCGACCTCGGCCCAGGCCCGCTCTGCCACCGCCAGCACCGCCGTCCGGCGTTCCGGCGGCAGCACCCCGGCCAGGTCGCGCACCACGTCCAGGGAGTGCCGCAGGTCCCACTGGAACACCCGCTCGGCGTCGAACCCGACCCCGGCGAGCACCCGGCAGACCGAACCGCCGAGGGTGGCCAGGCCGCGGGCCGTGCGCGCGGACAGGTAGGGGACGTCGACGAGCTGTCGGCCCTCGACGAAGGTGAGCAGCAGCACGAGGTGGGAGGTGCCGTCAGCGGCGGTCCACTCCTGCACGAACTCGCCGTCCAGCCCGCGCAGGGGCTCGGGCGCCACGATCCCGTGGGTGGCGAGGGCGCTCATCACCGCGAGCTGGCCCCGGACCAGGGCCGGGTCGGTGGCCGCCTGGAAGACCTTCAGCACCCGGCGCCCGCCGGGGGTGGTCACCAGGAAGTTGCGGTCCTGCTGGCTGCCCAGTTCGCCCAGCCCGCCGCCGACGCCGAAGCGCTCCCGCAGCAGTGCCGCCACGTCCCGTTCGTCGATCCCGGGACGGCCCAGACTGTAGGTCGCGCGCAGCCGCGAGGGGTCCGTCACCGGGCCACCTCCCGTCACGACCGCGGTGCAGCCGGGTCACGTTCGGTGACTGACTACCGCCTGCACGGTCACTGTTCGGGTCCAATCCTAGCCCTGCAGTGAGCAACGATTACCGGATGAGACAGTCCGGTAACCGGGTTCGGTCAGGCGTAGTTCCCCGAGTGCAGGACGTTCTGGTACTGGACGCGCTCGTACACCGAGGAGTCGGGGACGGACTCCGCACTCATCGAGCCCCGCAACTGGGCCACGCTCTCGTACTCGTGGGCGGCCAGCCACGCCTCGGTCTCCGCGAGCATCAGGGTGATCGCCTCGGGCCCGCGGCGCAGGATGGCGGATGCGGTGCAGGCCACGTCCGCCCCCACCAGCAGGGCCTTCACGACCTCGGCGCCGGAGTGCACGCCCGACGTGGCGGCCAGCGACGCCTCCGGCAACTGCCCGCGCAGGATACCGAGCCAGCGCAGCACGATCCGCTGGTCGTCGGGCTCGGACAGGTCGGCCCGGGCCAGCAGCGCGAGCCGCTCGAGTTCGATGTCCGGAGCGTAGAAGCGGTTGAACAGCACGAGACCGTCGGCACCCGCGTCCACGGCCAGCGACGCGAACTTCGACATCGCCGAGTAGTACGGCGACAGCTTCACCGCGAGCGGGATGTCCACCGCGATCTTCACGGCCTCGATCGCCGCCAGGTGTGCCAGTTCGATGTCGGCGGCGCCCACCGCCGGATCGGCGGCCATCGTGTAGAGGTTCAGCTCCAGGGCGTCCGCGCCCGCGTCGGCGAGTTCCTTCGCGTAGCGCTGCCACGACCCGGGACGGGTGGCGTTGAGGCTCGCGATCACCGGGATCTTCAGCTGCTCCCTGGCCGCACGCACCAGGCCGACGAACCGGCCCGCGCCCAGGTCGGGCTGGTCGAGGTCGGGCAGCGGGGCACCGGTGAACTCGGCGAAGTCGTCGCCGGCGTCCATCAGCTCCGACAGGGTGCCCTCCTCGGCGAGCACCTCCTCCTCGAACAGCGACGGCAGCACGACCGCGGACGCGCCGGCCGCCTCGAGGGCGAGCAGCGATTCCACCCGACCCGTCAGCGGTGATGCCGAAGCGATCACTGGACCCGACAGCGGCAACCCGAGGTAGGTCGTTGCCAGTTGGGGCCTCATGGTTCCTCCTTGAGCGCCGGCAGGGTGCGTTCCACACCGGCCAGTTGCGAGTAATAGTGCCAGCGTTCGTCGGCGTCCGCCTGTGCGAGTTTTGCCAATTCGTCCGCACGTTCCGGATTCGCCCTTGCCAGCATGGCGAATCGGGCCTCGTTGAGCATGAATTCCCGTACCGGGGTCGTCGGCGGTTTGCTGTCCAGGTGCAGCGGGTGGCCGGCCTCCCCGGGGCGGAACCGGTACAGCGGCCAGTAACCGCTGGCCACCGCGTCGGACTGGTGGCTCATCGAGGTGGCCATGTCGATGCCGTGCGCGATGCACGTCGAGTAGGCGATCAGCAGGGACGGGCCGGGCCAGGCCTGCGCCTCCAGCATCGCCCGCACCGCCTGCTGCTGGTTCGCGCCGATCGCCAACTGGGCGACGTAGACGTTGCCGTAGGCCTGGGCGAGCATGCCGAGGTCCTTCTTCGGGGTGCCCTTGCCCGCGGTCGCGAACTTGGCCGTCGCGCCGCGCGGGCTCGCCTTGGACGCCTGCCCCCCGGTGTTGGAGTACACCTCGGTGTCGAGGACGAGGATGTTCACGTTCCGTCCGCTGGCGAGCACGTGGTCGAGGCCGCCGTAGCCGATGTCGTACGCCCAGCCGTCGCCGCCGATGATCCACACCGACTTCTCCACCAGCTCATCGGCCAGCGAGAGCAGCCGCTGCGCGGGCCCCGCCACCACGTCACCAGCCCTTCGTGACGGTTCGCTCGCAGGCTCACGAACCTCCTCAGGGACCGGTGGGGTGGGGCCGCCCACGACGCTCCCTGAGGAGCCGGATCCTGAACCCGCGCCCCCCACAACGCTCCCTGAGGAGCCGGATCCTGAGCCCGCGCCCCCCACCACGCTCCCTGAGGAGCCGGATCCTGAGCCCGCGCCCCCCACCACGCTCCCTGAGGAGCCGGATCCTGAGCCCGCGAAGGAACCGGCGTCACGAAGGGCTCCCGCCACCAGGTCACCAGCCCTTCGTGACGGTTCGCTCGCAGGCTCACGAACCTCCTCAGGGACCGGTGGGGTGGGGCCGCCCGCGACCTCCCCAGGGACCGGTGGGACGTGCCGGGCCAGCACCTCCTTCAGCTGCCCGACGCGCGCGCGCTGGGCGACCAGGCCGGCCTCGTCGGTCTGGTCGGCGGCCAGGATCGCGTCCGCGAGCTCGTCGCCGACCTCGTCGCGCAGCTGTTCGAGCAGGCGGCGGGCCTCGGCGTGCTGGTTCTCCCAGGCGATCCGCATGCCGAGGCCGAACTCGGCGTTGTCCTCGAACAGCGAGTTCGACCAGGCGGGGCCGCGGCCGTCCGCGTTCGTCGTGTACGGCGTGGTGGGCAGGTTGCCGCCGAAGATGGACGAGCAGCCGGTCGCGTTCGCGATGACCATCCGGTCGCCGAACAGCTGGGTGAGCGTCTTGATGTAGGGAGTCTCGCCGCAGCCCGAGCAGGCGAGCGAGAACTCGAACAGCGGCTGCAGCTGGGCGACGCCCTTCACCTGGTCGTGGCGCACCTGCGTCCGGTCGATCTCGGGCAGGCCGAGGAAGAAGTCGAACCGCTCCCGCTCGGCGTCCCGGTGCTCGCGGGCCGGCTCCATGTTCAGCGACTTGTGCTTGAACTCGCTCTTGGAGCGGGCCGGGCAGACGTCGGAACAGATGCCGCACCCCGTGCAGTCGTCGGGCGCAACCTGCACGATCAGCCGCCGGCCGGGGTTCGCGCGGTCCTTGTACTCCTTGTCCTTGAAGCCCTCCGGCGCACCGGCGAGCTGCCGGGGGTCGGCCAGCTTGATCCGGATCGCGCTGTGCGGGCAGACGATCGCGCACTTGCCACAGTCGATGCACAGGGACGGGTCCCAGATCGGCAGCTCCGCGGCCAGCCCGCGCTTCTCCCACCGCGCGGTGCCGGTCGGCCAGGCGCCGTCCACGGGCAGCACGCTCACCGGGAGCAGGTCGCCCTGCCCCTTCAGCATCGCGCCGGTGACCTGCTTCACGAAGTCGCCCGCCGCGTCCGGGAGCGGCGGCAGCCGGTGGGTGTTGCTGGACGGACGCAGCCCCGCCGGCAGCGGCTCCAGCGCGGCGATGGCCGCGTCGACCGCGGCGAAGTTCCGCTCCACGACGGTGCGTCCACGGCGCCCGTAGGTCTTCTCGATCGAGTCCTTGATCGCGGCGATCGCCTCGTCGGCCGGCAGCACCCCGGAGAGGTAGAAGAAGCACGGCTGCATCACCGTGTTGATCCGCCTGCCCAGCCCCGCGGCCTTCGCGACCGCCTCCGCGTCGATCACCCACGTGCGCAGCCGCCGGGCCGCGATCTCCGCCTGCACCTCGGCCGGCAGGTGGTCCCACGTGTCCTCGCCCCACGGGGAGTTGAGCAGCAGGGTCGCCCCCGGCCTGGCCACGTCGACGGTCTTCATCGACGTGAGCAGCTCGAACTGGTGCACCGCGACGAAGTCGGCGGCGTCGACGAGGTAGGTGGCGCGGATCGGCGTGCGGCCGAACCGCAGGTGCGACACCGTGCTCGCCCCGGACTTGCGCGAGTCGTAGACGAAGTAGCCCTGCGCGTGCGCGTCCGGCTGCTCGCCGATGATCTTGACCGAGTTCTTCGCCGCGCCGACGGTGCCGTCCGAGCCGAGCCCGAAGAACACCGCCGACAGGTGCTCGTCCGGCACCCGGAACCCGGCGTCCACGCTGAGCGAGAGGTGCGTGACGTCGTCGGTGATGCCGACCGTGAACCGCGGCTTCGGGGACGGCTTCGCGAGCTCGTCGAAGACCGCCTTCGCCATCGGCGGGGTGAACTCCTTGGACGACAGGCCGTAGCGTCCGCCGATCACGGTCGCGACCCTTCGTGACGCAGCCTCGTTCCTCGGCTGCTCCTCAGGGACCGTGGGGTGGGGTCTCGCCGCGACCTCCTCGGGGACCACTCCACCGCTCCCTGAGGAGCCGGCGGTGAGGAACGAACCGCCGGCGTCACGAAGGGCGCCGGACGCCAGCGCCACCAGGACGTCGGCGTGCAGCGGCTCGGCCGGGGCTCCGATCTCCCGGGTGCGGTCGAGGACGGCGATCGAGGTCGTGGTCGGCGGCAGCGCGGCGAGGAACGCCTCCACGGGGAACGGCCGGTACAACCGGACGGTGAGCAGGCCCACCTTCTCGCCCCGCCGCACCAGTTCGTCGACGGTCTCGGCCAGGCAGCCGGCGGCCGACCCCATCACGACCACCACGCGCTCGGCGTCGGGGGCGCCGTGGTAGTCCACCAGCGAGTAGCGCCGTCCGGTGCGTCCGGCCAGCTCGTCGAACACCTCCGCGACCACGTCGGGCACGGCGAAGTGGAACGGGTTCGCGGCCTCCGCCGCCTGGAACCAGGTGTCGGGGTTCGCCGCCGCGCCGCGGAGCACCGGGGCGTCCGGGGTGAGGCCGCGCCCGCGGTGGGCGAGCACGTCCTCCTCGCGGACGAGGGCGCGCAGGTCGGCCTCGGCGAGCAGGTCGATCGTGTTCACCTCGTGGCTGGTGCGGAAGCCGTCGAAGAAGTGCACGAACGGCACCCGGGAGCGCAGGGACGCCGCGTGCGCCACCAGGGCGAAGTCGTGCGCCTCCTGCACGCTGGACGCGCACAGCATGGCCCAGCCCGTGGTGCGGGCGGCCATCACGTCGGAGTGGTCACCGAAGATGCTCAGGGCGTGCGTGGCCACCGTCCGCGCGGCGACGTGGACCACCGCCGGGGTGAGCTCGCCGGCGATCTTGTACATGTTCGGCAGCATCAGCAGCAGGCCCTGGGACGCGGTGAACGTCGTCCCGAGCGTGCCCTTCGTGACCGCGCCGTGCAGTGCCCCGGCCGCACCGGCCTCGGACTGCATCTCCACCACCTCGGGAACCGCGCCCCACAGGTTGGTGCGGCCGTCGGCCGACCACGCGTCCGCCGACTCGCCCATCGCCGAGGACGGGGTGATCGGGTAGATCGCGATCACCTCGCTGAGCGCGTGGGCCACCCGCGCGGCCGCCTCGTTGCCGTCCAGCGTCGCCCGAGTCATTGGGCCATTCTCACCCTTCTGCGACGTGGGTCCCGACAGGCTCGACCGGCGGTGGGGGGAATCACAGGGGCTGGCGCCCCACGGTCCCGACGATCCCGGCCCGGTACTCGGCGCTGCTGAACTTGTTGTACTCGGCCTGCGCGGCCTCGATCCGCCGCGGCACGTCGAGGCGCTCGGACGGCTCCTCGTTCCCCGGGGTCGAGATGAACTTCTGCAGGGCCTTCAGCCCGGCGTCGGCCCGGGAGGCGGCGGCGTGCTGCTTCGCGTCGAGGCGGGCGGTGTACCAGTCGGCCCCGATCACGGCCTCCCGGGTGAACAGCGCCCGGAACTCGGGCGTCTCCAGCGTCCAGCCCTCCGCGGAGCGCCCGTGGGCCATGATCTCCAGCAGCGCCCGCAGCGGCGGGACCGCCAGCTCGATCGTGCCGTCGTCGAAGTACGCCTTCGCGACCCGCTCGTGGGTGGCCACGATCGTGTCCACCGACTCGGCGAAGACCGCCTCGTCCTGCAGTTCGGGCCGCAGCATCGCCTCGGTGAACACCGAGTGCGGGTGCAGGAAGATCCGGCCGAAGTACTTCCGGGCGAACGCCTGGGTCATCCGGTAGCCCAGCCGGCTGGCCCGCACGGTGTGCCCGTTGAACTCGAAGTCCTCGATCCGCTCCAGCGCACCCTCGGCGATCAGGCCGGTCGCCGTCCGCTCCTCCGGCGTCATCCGGCTGAACACCTCGGGCACCAGCATCGAGATGTCGTGGTCGACTCGCACGTGCGGACCCACGTAGCCGGCGCAGGAGACCCAGCCGTCGTAGCCGGTGAGCACGAACGACAGCAACGCCGCGTTCAGGTCGAGGATGGCGGGCCTCGCGTTGAACGGGCCCTTCGTCATCGCGCCCTCCGAGCCTGCGCCCGTCGTGGACGGCGACTTGCCGGTCATCGAGGAGATGAACTCGGCGAACAGCTCGGGCAGCTCCATGTAGTGCAGCGGGTTGTAGGAGCACAGCGGCGGGACCGGGCCGTCCGGCGGGTTGTTCCGGCGTCCGGCCGCGACGACGTCCACCGCCAGCGGCAGCGGTTCGTGCGAGGGCAGCTTGCGGACCAGGTGGGACGCCAGGTCGGCGACCGCGGTCGCCTCCGCGTTGGTGCGGTCGGGGCGCTTCTGCAGGTAGCGCGGGTTCTTGCTCGGCCTGCCGTCGACCAGCCGCGGGTTCGCCGACGAGACGAAGTAGCGCGGGGAGGCGTCCGGGTCGGAGTCGGCGAAGTCGCCGATCAGGGTGCGCATCGGTTCGGTGAACTGGCTGAAGGCCACCGCGTCGTCGCGCATCGCGACCGCGTCCGCGTGGGTGAGCGGGGCGAAGTTCGACAGGAACGTGCCCGGACCGGCGATGTCGAGCTCGGCCTGCTTGTCGTAGCCGCGGTGGATCGCGTCGTCGGGACGCTGGAACAGCAGCTCCTCGCAGTTCTCGACGAGCTTGTACGAGCGGTACGGGTCGAGCCCCAGCATGTGCCCGCTGATCACGGTGGACGCCGTGATGTCGTCCTCGGTCTGGACCTTCACCGCCGGGCTGAAGTCGTGCCGCAGCCCGAACAGTCGCCAGGAGCCGTCGGTGTCGAAGCCGACCCGCAGCATGTTCACCATGATCTTGTCGCCGTCCAGGCGCAGGTTGATCCCGCGACGACCGTTGATGATGCCCACGGTGAAGTGGCTGCGCCAGTCGTCGCCCCACTCGGGGCGGTAGAACCGCTTCACCACGTAGACCAGTTCGCGGATGTGCTGGGGGATCGACTCCAGCCACTCGTTGTACGCGGGCGCGAACTCGGCACCCGGGGTGAGCAGTTTGATCACGCTGCCGATCGAGCGGTCGCCGGCGAGCAGGGTGCGCCGGTCGGTGCACAGCGCCGGGTCCGCGAAGCGGTCACAGAAGTCCCGGTCGAGGATCGCGGCCACGGCGTCCATGTCGGCGTCGTAGTCCGGCGAGTAGGCGTTGCCGAAGATGAACG
>JAXGTK010000016.1:0-25286 GCA_040774965.1 Propionicimonas sp.
GCCGACACAGGGGCCGATTTGAGTCCCCCGCCCGTCTCACCTAAGCTGTACAGGCCGACGCGGGGTGGAGCAGCTCGGTAGCTCGCTGGGCTCATAACCCAGAGGTCACAGGTTCAAATCCTGTCCCCGCTACGAACGGAAGCCCGTTCCCAACCTGGTGGTGCCGAGTCGGGAGCGGGTTTTCTGGTGTCCGGGCGTCTCCTGCGATCAGGCCGGCGTGCCCTCCACGACCCGCGTCATCTGTACGCCGCAGCAGATCTCCGAGTGGGACATCCCCTCGTGACAGGGGCATGGCTTCTCGTAGACGAGTTGCGCGCCGCACTTCTCACACCGGTAGCGATCTCCGGCGTTTCTGGCTCCCTCGGTGCCCGGCATGGTGGCCTCCTGGAATCGGCGAGAATCCCACGATAGGCCCACGGCTGCCGTCCCGTGCCGGATTCAC
Organism: Propionicimonas sp.; assembly: GCA_040774965.1. Classification (GTDB taxonomy): domain Bacteria; phylum Actinomycetota; class Actinomycetes; order Propionibacteriales; family Propionibacteriaceae; genus Propionicimonas. The sequence goes on from JAXGTK010000016.1 coordinate 443, forward strand.
CGTCGTCGACGACGACCGCGGGACACCGTCCGCCCGCACTCCGCCGGACCGACGTCCGGGCCACCCCGCTCAGGGACGCACCAGCGACTTGATCGCCTTCCGCCCGTCCATGGCGGCGTAGGCCTCGCCGATCTCGGACAGTGGCAGCTCCAGGTCGAACACGATCCCCGGGTTGATCTGCCGGGCCAGCACCTTCTCCATCAGCGCCGGGAGGTACGTCCGGCAGTGCGCCGGGCCGCCCTTGACGCCCACATTGCGCCAGAACAGTTCGATCACCGGCAGGTCGCCGTGCGGCAGCCCGACCAGGCCGATGTTCCCGCCGTCGCGGACGCAGCCGACCGCCTGCGCACGGGCCTGCTCGGTGCCGACGCACTCCAGCACGCAGTCCGCGCCGATCCCGTCGGTCAGTTCCCTGATCGCGGCGGCACCGGCCTCGTCCCGCTCGGCCACGATGTGGGTCGCGCCGAACTCGCGGGCCACCTTCTGGCGGGCCTCATGGCGGCTCATCGCGATCACGACGGGCGCGCCGAGCTGCACCGCGGCGAGCACCGCGCAGAGCCCGACCGCCCCGTCCCCCACCACGGCGACGGTGGTGTCCGGGCCGACACCGGCCGAGACGGCCGCGTGCCAGCCGGTGCACATGACGTCGGACAACGCGAGCAGGCTGGGGATCAGGTCCTCCTCCGGCATCCCGGGCGTGGCGACCAGGGTTCCCTGGGCCTGCGGGATGCGGATCCTCTCGGCCTGGCAACCGGCGTAGTGGGCGCCGTTGAGGCAGTTCGCCGTCGCTCCCTTGCGGCACACCGGGCAGGTGTTGTCGGACGGGTTGAAGCCGCCCACGACGAAGTCCCCCGGCTGCACCGACGTCACGGCGTCACCGACCGCCTCGACGACACCGCAGAACTCGTGGCCGATCGGGGTCGGCTGCGGCACCGGGGCGAGCCCGCGGTAGCGCCACAGGTCCGATCCGCACACGCAGGCGGCCACGGTGCGCACCACGGCGTCCGTCGGCTCGAGGATCTCGGGATCGGGACGCTCCTCGTAGCGGACGTCCCCGGGGGCATGAATCACGGCACCGAACATGTCGCCAGCCCATCACACCGGCGGCCGGAGCAACAGTCCCTCGCCGCACCTCTTCTCGGAGGGAACCGCCCACAGAACGCTCGGGCAGAGGCACGATAGGCGCATGAGCGACAAGCCGTCGAAGCTGCCCAAGCTGCCGAAGGACGTGTACGAGGCCGAGCTGCTCCGCCTGCAGGCCGAACTGGTCGAGCTCCAGGAGTGGGTGAAAGCCACCGGCGCCCGGATCGTGATCGTGTTCGAGGGACGCGATGCCGCCGGCAAGGGCGGTGCGATCAAGAGGATCACCGAGTACCTGAACCCGCGGGTCGCCCAGATCGTCGCGCTGCCCGCGCCCACCGAGCGCGAGCGGACGCAGTGGTACTTCCAGCGCTACATCGCGCATCTGCCGGCAGCCGGCGAGATCCGGCTGTTCGACCGCTCCTGGTACAACCGCGGCGGCGTCGAGCGGGTGATGGGCTACTGCACCCCCGACGAGCACCAGCGCTTCCTGCGCCAGTGCCCGACCTTCGAGCGCGGCCTGATCGAGGACGGGATCATCCTGCGCAAGTACTGGTTCTCGGTCTCGGACAAGCAGCAGGAGAAGCGGTTCCGCTCACGGCTGACCGACCCGATGCGGCGCTGGAAGCTCTCCCCGACCGACCTGGAGTCACTGACCCGCTGGGAGGACTACTCGCGGGCGAAGGACGAGATGTTCGTGCACACCGACATCCCGGAGGCGCGCTGGAACGTGGTCGAGGCCGAGGACAAGAAGCGGGCCCGGCTGAACATGATCGCGCACCTGCTCGCGTCCATTCCCTACGAGCACGTGCCGCACCTGGAGATCGTGCTGCCGGAGCGTCCGCCGTCCACCGGCTACCAGCGCACCGCGCGTTCGCTGCAGCACGAGGTTCCCGACCACGCGGCCACGCTCACCCGAAAGGTGACCGCTCCCCCCTACGTCGATCCCGAGGACTGACCACCCGGACCGGATCGGGGACGGTTCCTGATTCGGTCCGCGCTCAGGCGACCAGGCCGGGCGCGCCACCGGTGGAGACCACCGCGCCGCCGGCCTCGCGCCAGGCGTTCATCCCGCCGACGACGGCGTACGCCTCGGCGCCGCGACCGCGCAGGATGCGGACGGCGTCCTCGGCACGGTTGCCACTGCGACAGAGCACGATCACCCGACGCCTCGACCACCGCGACAACCAGGTGGACGCGAGCTGGCTCAGCGGCACGTGGCTCGCCTCCGGAGCGTGGCCGGCCTCCCACTCGTAGGGTTCGCGAACGTCGATCAGGTGGCAGCCACCCGCGACCATCCAGCGGGCCTGGTCCACCGTCACCTGCGGTGCCGCGTCGTTCATGGCGTCCTCTCAGTCGGATTCATACCCCCGGGGGTATTTGGTACTGTAGCTGCAGGAGGTGTCCATGTCACAGATCGCCGGCCCGAACCGCCTTGCCGGGTGGGCAACACTACGCACATGGCCCGTCCGTCGCTGGCTCGCCGCGGTCCTCGGCGCGTTCGGCACGGTCGCGGTGATCGGACTGCCGACCGTCCTGATCCCCAACCCGGTCTTCGGGCGCGAGGTGCCGCCGACCTGGTGGGCCTGGCCGGTGCTGGCGGTGACCGCCGTCCTCGCCGGGCTCCTGGGCGCCACCTATGTCCGGCTGCCGGAGGCCGAGCGGACCACCGCGGCGAAGGCCGGTCTCGCCGGCGGCATCCTCAGCTACCTCGCCGTCGGGTGCCCGGTCTGCAACAAGCTCGCCCTGCTCGCGCTCGGCTACACCGGTGCCCTGCAGTGGTTCGCGCCGATCCAGCCGTGGCTGGCCGCGGCCGGCGTGGGCCTGCTGGCCTACGCACTGCACCGGCGCCTCAACGGCGAGATCGCCTGCCCGGTTCCCGCCGACCCGCGATGACGCCGTCCACCGGCCCGAACCTCTTCCTCGACACCCTCGTCGCCGAGGCGGCCGCCGACCTGCAGGGGGTCGACCACGGCGCGCCGGTCTGTGCGGCCGATCGGGCCAACCGGCAGGTCGCCGGGCTCAAGCACACCGAGGGACGCTGGGCCGCGCTGCGCGGCGTCCAGCGCGAAGCGGCGCGGGGCGCCGACCTGGCCGACGCCCTCGACCGCGCGCGGGCGCGCTGGCAGGCCGACCTCGACCTGCACCGGGCCCGGGAGTCCGGACGGGACTGGATCGCCTACTGCACGGGCGGCGTCGAGGCACTCGACCAACTCGCCGAAGCCCTCGGTGGCGATCGCCCCGCCTGGGCCGTGCGGCTGGCCCAACCGGCCGCGGCGGCCAGGCTGCTCAACCGGCGGTAGGGCTCAGAGGTCGTAGTCCTCGTAGCCGTCGGCGAGCTTCGACCAGTACGCGATCTCGGGACGATGGACGTGCGCGGGCAGCGGCACCCCGAGGAACTCGCGCTGCACCCAGGTGAGCAGGTCGGACCCGTACCAGATCACGTCGCTCTGCACGACCGAGAGCACCGGGCTCGGGGACGGGTAGGGGCCGGCCGGAACATAGCGGTGGCCGTACAACGGCACCAGCCGCGGCCAACCCGCCAGCACCGTGGCCGCCCGCTCGGCCGCCGCCGCGACGTCGGCGGGCCGCTCGCCCCACGTGGCCGGCCAGAACTCGTTGTGGGTGACGTCGAAGAGCAGCCCCTCCAACGGCGCCCGCAACCGGTCCCCCAGTTCGTCGTCGGAGTCGTGGCGCCAGTCGACCCACCCGTCGCCGACCGGGACGGCGAGGCTGAGCAGCGCGGCGTGGTCGGCGCAGAACGAGACGCCCCACCGCGCCTGCACGGCGGCGAGCTCGGCCCCGGACAGGCCCGGCTCGAGCCGCGCGCCCGCGTCCGCCAGCGCCTCGACGGCCTGGGTCACCACATCCGGCATGACCCCATCATCACCCGCCCCCGGGATCGGCGCACCCGATCCGGACAGCTCACGATGAGGGCCGCGACGAGGCCATACTCCTTGGTGCCGTTCCAATCAGGAGACCCGATGACCTACGACGTGGCCGAGCTGCGCACCCACTTCCCGTCCCTGGCGTCCGGGACCGCCCATTTCGACGGACCCGGCGGCACCCAGACGCCGCGGGAGGTGGCCGACGCGATCGCGGCGACCCTCGGCGCACCGCTGTCCAACCGGGGCGCCACCGGCCCGTCGGAGGCCAACGCCGATGCGGCCACCCTCTCCTTCCGCGCGGCGGGCGCGGACCTGCTCGGCGTGCCCCCGTCCGGCATCGTGCACGGCCGCAGCGCCACCCAGCTCACCTACGACTTCTCCCGCGCGCTCGCGAAGCAGTGGGCACCCGGGGACGGCGTGGTCGTGAGCCGGCTCGACCACGACGCGAACGTGCGGCCGTGGCTGCAGGCGGCGCAGGCCGTCGGCGCGGAGGTCCGCTGGATCGACTTCGACCCGGCCACCGGCGAGGTGAACGCCGACAGCGTCACCACGGCGATCACCCCGGGCACCCGCCTCGTCGCGATCACCGGTGCGTCCAACCTGATCGGCACACGGCCCGACCTGCCGGCGATCGCGGCGGCGGCCCATGCGGTGGGCGCGTTGCTCTGGGTGGACGGCGTCCACTACACCGCGCACGAGTTCGTCGACGTGCCCGCGCTCGGCGCCGACTTCCTCGTCTGCTCGCCGTACAAGTTCCTCGGCCCGCACTGCGGTGTGCTCGCGGCGTCCCCGGGATTGCTGGAGACCCTGCACCCCGACAAGCTGCTGCCGTCCACCGAGGTGGTGCCGGAACGCTTCGAACTGGGCACGCTGCCCTACGAGCAACTCGCGGGCGTCACCGCCGCCGTCGACTTCCTCGCCGGGATCGGTGGCACGGACGGGTCGCGCCGGGAGCGGCTGCAGGCGTCCTTCGCGGCGATCGACGCCCATGAATCGCGCCTGCGCGCCCGCCTCGAGGACGGCCTCGCCGCACTCGGCGACGCCGTGGTCGTGCACTCCCGCGCCGCTGAGCGGACCCCGACGCTGCTGCTCAGCCTGCCCGGACGCCGCACCTGGGACGCCTACCAGTTCCTCGCCACCCGCGGAGTGCTCGCCCCGGCCGGCTCGTTCTACGCCTACGAGCCGTTCCGCCGGCTCGCGCTGCCCGACGAGAACGGCCTGCGGCTCGGCCTGGCCCCGTACAGCACCGTCGAGGACGTGGACCGCGTGCTCGAGGGGCTGGCCGCGTTCCTCGGCTGAGATTCAGGAGACCGTCGCCAGCACCTCGCCGTGCGGGACCATGAACCACGCATCCGGCTGCCCGGCCCACTCCAGCCAGGCCCGGCCGAGCCGCTCCAGGTCGGCGTGCGTCGCCAGCCCCGACCCGACCGCGTGCCCGGCGAAGGCGGACGACACCACGCGTTCCGACCACGTGCGTGCCCACCACTCGACGCCGTCGCCCCGGGTCCAGGTCCACGTCGAACTGGTCGCCACGATGTCGGCCAGGCCCGCGGCGTGCGCCCAGGCGACCAGGTGCCTGCCCGCGTCCGGTTCTCCGCCCGAACGACGGGCGACCGCCCGGTAGAGGTCGCGCCACTCGGCCAGCCCGGCGTGCTCCGGGTACCACGTGAAGGCGCCGTAGTCGCCGTCGCGCACCGCGATCGTCCCGCCGGGACGCACCACCCTGGCCAGCTCCCGCAGCGCCGCCACCGGGTCGTCGAGGTGTTGCAGCACCTGGTGGGCGTGCGCCACGTCCACGCTGTCGTCGGGCAGGTCGAGCGCGTACGCATCACCGGTGCGGAAGTCGATCCCGCCGACGCCCGCCCGCCGGGCGTTGGCGCGGGCGACCTCCAGGACGTCCGGCTCGATGTCGATCGCGACCACCCGTCCGGGCGCCACCCGGGACGCGAGGCCCGTGGTGATGGTGCCCGCTCCGCAGCCGAGGTCGAGCACCGTCAGGCCCGGCCGCAGGGACGCCAGCAGGTAGGCGGCGGAGTTCTCGACGGTGCGGTGGGAGTGGGAGTCGATCACGCTCGCGGTGTAGCCGTGGACGTAGCGCTCGTTGCCGGTGGTCACCCGGCCAGCCAATGCCCACACCCCGAGGGCTGTCCAGAGGTCGTCTCAGCGTCCGTGATGGACCCGCCCACCCCGGGGTCGGCGCTACCGGGTGGCGAGGTACTCGCGCAGCTGCTGCACGACGAACGCGTGGTCGTCCAGCTGGGGCAGTCCGGAGACGCCCACCGCACCGATCACCGTGCCGCCCCGGAGCCGGATCGGCACCACCCCGCCGTGCGCGGCGTAGGTGTCGGGGTCCAGCCGGGACGCGGTGTCGAAGTCCTTGCCGCCCTCGCGGAACTGCTCCCCCACCGCCAGCGATGCCCTGCCGTAGCGCAGTACCACCCGGGTCTTGCGGGCGAGCCACTCGTCGTTGTCGGCGCTCGAACCGGGCAGGGCGGCGTGGAAGACGCGCTGCTGGCCGAGCACGATCCCGATCGCGATCGGCAGTTCCTCCTCGGCCGCGGCCTGGCGCATCCTGCTGCCGAGCAGCCACGCGTCGTCCAGGGTGAAGTCGTCGAACCGCAGTTCGCGCTCCTCGTTCTCCAACTGCTCCCACAACACGATCACCGGCGGTCCTCCATCCTCTCGGCGCGAGCTTACGACGCGCCGTGGGAGACTGGCGGCATGCGCGTACACCTGGGCTGCGACCACGCCGGCCTCGACCTCAAGGACCACCTGATCACCTGGCTCACCGAGCACGGCCACGAGCCCGTCGACCACGGCCCCTTCGTCTACGACGCGGAGGACGACTACCCCGTGTTCTGCCTGCGCGCGGCCGAGGGCGTGGTGGCCGACCAGTCCGCCGGCGTCGAGGCGCTCGGGGTGGTGATCGGAGGGTCGGGCAACGGCGAGCAGATCGCGGCCAACAAGGTGGCCGGCGTCCGCGCAGCCCTCGCGTGGTCGGACGACACCGCCAGGCTGGCTCGCGAGCACAACGACGCGAACGTGGTCGCGGTGGGCGGACGGATGCACCCGCTGGAGGACATGACCCGGTTCGTCGAGGTCTTCCTCGCCACGCCGTTCAGCGGTGCCGAGCGCCACTCCCGGCGGATCGGCATGCTCGCCGACTACGAGACCACCGGCGATCTGCCGCCACTGCCGGAATCGGCGCGGTAGGCGGGACTCCCCGGCCGCACGGCACCCGAACGTCCCGTTGTCCACCCCTGGACCGCCGGAGGCCCTCGATGACGCCCCGGGGCCATCGATGTGGTGAGATGGTCGGGTGCCTGACCGACTGACCTACCCGATCCACCAACGTACGCTGGGCAACGGGCTGCGCGTGGTGGTGAGTCCGGACCACAGCGTCCCGCTGGCCGCAGTGAACCTCTGGTACGACGTCGGGTCTCGCGACGAGCGTCCGGGTGAGTACGGCTGGGCGCACCTGTTCGAACACCTGATGTTCTCCGGCTCGGCGCACGTCGGCAGCGGCGAGCACCTCAACGCGCTGCAGGCGCTCGGCGGTTCGGTGAACGCCACCACCTGGTTCGACCGCACCAACTACTTCGAGACGCTGCCGGTCGGTGCCCTCGACCTGGCCCTGTGGATGGAGGCCGACCGGCTCGGCACCCTGCCCGACCACCTGGACGAGGCGAGCGTCGCGACGCAGCAGGAAGTGGTCAAGGAGGAGAAGAGGCAGCGCTACGACAACGTGCCCTACGGGGACGCGATGCCGCAGCTCGTCGAGCTCGTCTTCGGTCCCGACCACCCCTACGGCCACACCACGATCGGTTCGATGGCCGACATCGACGGCGCGACCGTCGAGCGCGCGGCCAACTTCTTCCGCAACCACTACCGTCCCGACAACGCCGTGCTCACCATCGTCGGCGACATCACCGCCAAGGACGGCTTCAGGCGGGCCGAGAAGTACTTCGAGCACCTGCCGTCGTGGAACCCGCGGGTGCGTCCGCCGAGCGTCGCCCTGCCTCCGCTGTCGGAGGTGGTGACCCGGGAGGTGACCGCGGCCGTCCCCGCGGCGGCCAGCTACTACGCGTGGCGTCTGCCGACCCGGGACACCTGGGCGTTCGACGCCTGCGAGCTCGCACTGTCGGCGCTGGGAGGCGGCCAGACGTCCCGGCTGCACAAGGAACTGGTCCGCAGCCAGCGGGTGGCGGCGGGCGTCGGGGCGTCCGCGATGCCCCTGATCGGTGGCACGTCCCTGGGCGTCGTCCACGTCCGGGCGCTGCCCGGCCAGGACCTCGCCGAGGCCCACCGCGCCGCGCTCGTCCAGATCGAGCGGCTCGCCGACACCGGACCGACCCAGGCCGAGCTCGACCGCGCGAAGGCGCAGTTCGCGCGCGAGTGGCTCACCGAACCGGGCCGACCTGATCGGGGCCTACGCGACCCTGCACGGCGACCCGGACCGCGTGAACCGGAAGCTCGAGGAGGTCGAGGCGCTCACCCTCGACCAGGTCTCCGAGGCGTGCAGCGCCTTCCTGGAGCCCGGCCAACGGGCCCAGCTCGACTACCGGCAGGAGGCCGCCGATGCGGCGCAGTGACCAGCGTCCCGAGGTGAAGGCGCCCCAGCGGTGGCGGTTCCCGGACCCGACGCGGCTGTGGCTGGACAACGGCATGCAGCTGATGGCGTGCGACCGCGAGGGCCAGCACGTGGCTGCGGTGTCGCTGGTGATGGATGCCCCGCTGAACGCCGAGCCGACCGACGTCGAAGGGGTGGCCACGATCACGCAGCGCTGCCTCGACGAGGGCACGGTCTCCCATCCGGGGTCGTCCTTCTCGGAGGCGCTGGAGGACATCGGCGCGGTGCTGGACGGGTCCGCGGGCTACTCGGGCAGCGAGCTCTCCCTGGAGGTGCCGACCGACCGGCTGGACGAGGCACTCGCCCTGCTCGCCGAGACGGTGCGCGAACCCGAACTGCGCGCCGACGACGTCGACCGCCACCGCACGTTGCGGCTGGCCGAGATCGAGCACCTGATGGCGAATTCGGCGCAACGGGCGGCCCTGGAGTTCCGGGCGGCGTGCATCCCGGGCCGGTACCGGGCGTCCCGCATGGTCGGGGGCGCCGCGGCCACGGTGTCGGCGATCACCCACGACGACGTCCTCTCGTTCCACGAGCGCTACTACCGGCCGGACGCCGCAACCCTGATCATCTCCGGAGACCTGTCGGGGCAGGAGTTCGCCCAGGCGGCGTCCGCGTTCGGCGACTGGACCAGCCCGGCGGAGGGCTACACCAGCCACGAGGTGCCCGGGTCGAGGACGCCGCACTGCTGGCTGGTCGACCGGCCCGGCGCCGTGCAGGCGGACGTGCGGCTGGGCGCGTTCGGCATCGACCGGGGCGATCCGCGCTGGGCCGACGTGCAGGTGGCGACCCACGCCCTGGGCGGGGCGTTCCTGAGCCGGCTCAACCGGGTGCTCCGCGAGGAGAAGGGCTTCACCTACGGCGCCCACCTGGTGAACGCGCCGATGCGTGAGGGCGGCCTGATCAGCATGCAGGGCTCCTTCCGCACGGAGGTGGTGACCGAGGCGCTGTCCCTGGCGCGCGACCTGCTCGACCTGACCCGGGAACCGATCACGCAGGCGGAGGTGACCGACGCGGTGAACTACACCAAGGGCGTCGCGCCGCTGCGCTACTCGACCGCGCAGGGCGTCACCGACCGCATGTCCGCGCTGGTGCGGGACGGGGTGAACGTCGAGTTCGTGAACGCGAACTTCGAGGCGATCGGACTGGTCACACCGGAATCGGCGACCCAGTCGATCACCGAACTGCTGCCCATCGACGCCCTCACCCTGATCGTCGTCGGGGACGCCGCCGCGCTGCACGACGAGCTTCTCGCCGACGGCTGGGCCGTGGAGGTCATGACGTCCTAGGCTGGACGCATGGGGACGCTGGCGTCACTCGGAGAGGGCCTGTTCGTCGTCGACGGACCGACCGTGCGCGACCTGGGGATCCCCTTCGACACCCGGATGTCCGTCGTGCAGCTCCACGACGGGACGCTGTGGGTGTCCTCCCCCGTTGCCACCTCGTTCGAGGTACTGGCGGCGATCTCGGCGCTCGGCCCCGTCCGTTACCTCGTCTCGCCCACCCCGCGCCACTACTGGCGGCTGGCCCGCTGGCACACCCTGTTCCCGGACGCCGAACTCTGGTCGAGCCCGGTCACGCCGATCACGCTCAAGGCCGCCGACCTGCCGCTCACCGGCCTGCTCAGCGACCCGCTGCCCCCGGCCTGGGCCCCCGACCTGGAACAGGTCGTGCTCGGCGATGCCCTGCTGCACGAGTCGGTCTTCTACCACGCCCCCAGCCGCACGCTGCTGGTCGAGGACGTCATCCAGGTCCACGAACCGCTCCCCGGGCACCCGGTCAGCACGGCTCTGTTCCGGCTCGGCGGCCTGATGGCTCCCGACGGCGGCGTGTCGCACGACATCCGGCTCACCTTCCGCGACCGCGCCTCCGCCCGCGCATCGGTGCGGAGGATCCTGGACTGGCCCTTCCGGACCGTCGTGCTCGCGCACGGGCCGGTGGTCACCCGCGAGGCGAAGGCCCTCGTGGCGAAGGCCTTCGACTGGCTGCTCTGAGCTACTTCACGCCCATCTTGGCCAGCGCGTCGGCCAGTTCCGTCTTCGCGATCTCCACCTGCTTCTGGTACTCGGCCAGGTCTCCGTTGCGCAGCGCGGTGTCGGCGGCGGTGAATGCCGCCTCCGCCTTCTGCATCGCCGCGACCGCGGCCTCCTGGTCCGCAGGCGTGTCCGTCCCGGACTGGCTCGGCTCGGTCGTCGAGGGCGTCGTGTTGTCGCCGCCCTCTCCGGTGCTGGCCCCGGCGTCGCCGGCGAACACCTGGTCGAGCGCCTCCTGCAGCGTGGCCGCGATGCCCACGTGGTCGCCGAAGCGCACCGCGACGAACTGCAGGGCCGGGTAGGAACCGCTGCCCGCCTCCCGCATCACGTAGATCGGCATCACGTAGAGCAGGCCGCCGCCCACCGGGAGGGTGAGCAGGTTGCCGTACTTCGCGTTGGCCGAGCCCTGGTTCAGGTACGAGCGCATCAGCGTCGCGAACTGGGGGTCGGTCGTCATCGCGTTCGCGGTCTGGCTCGGTCCGGCGATCTGCTGAGTGTCCGACATCCGCAGCACTCTCAACCGGCCGTAGTCGGCGCTCGTCGCCTCCGCGACCACCGACAGGTAGGACGCCAGGTTCTGCCGTCCGTACGGCACGAACACCGCGGTCTGGCTGAACACCGGGGACGAGTCGCCCGGCCACTTGATCGACAGGTAGTACGGCGGCTCGGCGGCCGTCGACGTGCCGGTGTCGCTCTGCCCGGGCATCGTGCCCACCGGGTCGGACGGCACCTGCCACAGGTCTGACTGCTGGTACCAGGCGTTGGGGTCGGTCATGTGGTAGCGGGTCAGCATCTGCCGCTGCACCTTGAACAGGTCCGACGGGTAGCGCAGGTGCGCCATCAGGTCGGGGCTGATCTGGTCCTTCGACTTCAGCACGCCCGGGAAGGCCTTCTCGTACGTCTGCAGGATCGGGTCGCTCGGGTCCCACGCGTAGAGCTCGACGGTGCCGTCGGTCGCATCGACCACGGCCTTCACCGAGTTGCGGATGTAGTTGATCGACTGGTCCTTGGTCGGATCGGGGGTCGTCTCGGCGTCCGTGATCGCCTGCCGCAGGCTCACCGCCTGGCTGTTCGGGTAGTCGCGGGTGACGGTGTAGCCGTCCACGATCCACACCAGCCGGTCGTCGACCACCGCCGGGTAGATGTTCGAGTCGAGCGTCAGCCACGGCGCGACCTGCTCCACCCGTTCCGTCGGGGTGCGGTCGTACAGGATCCGCGACTGCGAGTTCACCCGGTCCGAGAGCAGGATGTTCAGGTCCATGAAGTGCGTCGCGTAGAGGATGCGCGTGAACCAGTCGCCCATCGGCACGCCGCCGGTGCCTGCGTAGGTGTTGTTGGCGCCGTCGGTGGTGTCGAACTCGATCGGCTGCTCGCCCTCCGCGCGTCCGACGATCGCGAAGGTGGAGGTGTTCTCACCGAAGTAGATCCGGCTCTCGAAGCTGCCGAGCTCCCCCTCGGGCGGGATGTTCTTCTCGATCCAGACCGGGTCGCCGGAAGAGCTGCGCTGGTTGCCGTACGCGGCGACCAGCCCGTAGCCGTGGGTGTAGACCGTGTGCAGGTTGTTCCAGGCCTGGTCGGGCAGCGCCGAGTAGTTGATCTCGCGCGCCGCCACGACCGCATCGGTCTCGGTGCCGTTGATGACGTACCGGTCCACGTCCAGCGTGGTGGGGAAGGAGTACCAGCCGCGCAGCTGCTGCTGGTTCTCGAACGTCGGCGCCACCACGGCGGGGTCGATCAGCCGGATGCCGGGCAGCGTCTCGGCGTCCTCCTTGAGCTGGCCGGACGTGGCGGTGGTCTTCGCCGTGTACGGCTCGATCTCCACCTTGTCGATGTCGTAGGCCTGCCGGGTCGCTTCGATGTGCTTGGTGATGTAGGGCGCCTCCAGCACCGGCTCGTTCGGCTTCACCTGGAAGCTCTGCACCACGAGCGGGTAGATCAGGCCGAGGATCAGCCCGGACACGACCATCAGCACGAGTGCCGTGATCGGCACCGTCCACCGCTTCAGGAAGCCGTTGGCGAAGAACACTCCCGCGCACAGGAACGCGATCACGGCCATCACGATCTTCGCGGTCAGCCGCGAGTGGTCGTCGGTGTACTGCAGGCCGGTGAACAGCGTGCCCTGCTGCAGGAGGAAGGCGTAGCGGTCGAGCAGGTTCTGCAGCCCGTACCCGACGAGCAGCAGCCCCGCCAGCACCGACAGGTGGATCCGTGCGGCCCGGCTCGACGCGACGCCGCGCCCGGAGGCGATCCCTCCCACCGCGAAGTGGACGGCGGCCGCCGCGAGCAGGGCGAAGAACAGCGCGCCCATCAGGAACGAGAGCACGTCCTGCCAGACCGGGTACTCGAAGACGTAGAAGCCCGCGTCGAGCCCGAAGTACGGGTCTGTCGTGCCGAACGACGACCGGTTCCACCAGGCCAGGTACTCCAGCGACTGGCTCACCGCGGACGCGCCGGCGACCAGGCCGAGGAACGCCGAGGGGGCCAGGACGGCCAGCCAGATGTTCGCCTCGAGCATGTCGCGGTAGCGGTCGAGGATGGCGCTCTGGCCGGTACGCCGAGCCACCGGGCGCAGGCGGAACGCGATCCACATGTTCACGCCCACGATCGCCGCCATGGCCAGGAAGAAGCACACGAACAGCAGCACCTGGGCGAGCAGCTGGGTGCCGAACACCTGCGGGTAGCCCACCGAGTCGAACCACAGCTTCGTGGTCCACAGCTCGGAGAAGATCACGAAGGCGGTGACCAGGCCGGCCAGCACCAGGATGGTCGGGACCAGGGGGCCCCGTCGCGACACCCGGGACGACACGTTCACTCTGCTCACTCCTCATCAATTCGCGCGCGGCGGCGCACGCGGGTCACTCCAATGTATGCGCCAGCGCCTCAGCCAGCGCGGGTACCAGGTCGGCGCCCGAGAGCAGGTCGCCGTCCTCGCCGCGGACCCGTGCCACACCGTGGCCGAGCCCGTCCCTGGTCACGCCCACCACGACCCGCAGGTCCAGCCGCCGGGGATGCTCGGCGACCAGGCGCGCCGCGGCGTCCGGGTCATCGGGGAGGTCGGCCTCCGCGTCGGCGGGCAGGAACGCCCGCTCCAGTGCGAGGACGCAGCCGGCGACGGTCTGCGGCCAGGCCATCCGGGCCAGCGCCTCGGCGAGGTCGGTGCCCGGGTGGAAGTCCTCCTGCTCGATCGAGCTGAACCCGTCCGGCGTGGCCCCCGACAGGTGCTCGGCGAGGCCCGGTTCGGCCGCCAGCAGGTCGGCGGTCCGCACGAGCGCGAACAGTCTCGCCGGCTGGTCCCAGCCGAGCCGTCCGACGTGCCGCTCCACCTCGATGAGTGCCGCGACCAGGGCATCGCTCATCCGCAGCCCGCCACGGAAGCCGCAGTCTGGGGGTTCTTCAGGGTGTTCAGGGCGCCCACCGCCTCCGAGAGGCTGTCCACGGGCACCAGGCGGATGCCCTCGGGCGGCGTACCGACGTCGACGCAGTTCTTGCGCGGCAGCAGGAAGATCGTCGCGCCGTCCCGCACCGCCCCGGCGATCTTCTCCTGGACGCCGCCGATGGCACCCACGGTGCCGTCCGCGGCGATCGTGCCGGTGCCGGCGACCACCCGGTGCGCGATCAGGTCCTCGCTGGTGAGCTTGTCGGTGATCGCGAGCGCGAACATGAGGCCCGCGCTGGAGCCGCCGACCGCGGGGTCGAGCGAGAACGTCACCTTCGGTCCGTAGGTGTAGCCCGTGGTCAGGGTGACCCCGATCACCGGCTTGTCCGGGTTGGCGGTGGTGGCGCGCGTCGTCACGGTGACCTTCACCTCCTGGCCGTCGCGGAGCACGCTGAAGTCCACGGGACGGCCGACACCGGCGTCGGCCACCATGTCCTGCACGACCTGGATGCTGGTCGCGGTCGCGGAGTTGCCGTTGGCGGTCACGCTCTGGATCACGTCGCCCGGCTCGAGGACCTGGTTCGCGGGCCCGGAGGCCGTCACCGACTCGACCATCGGCCAGACGTGGACCGGGATCCCGGCCTGGCGCAGGGCCGCCACCACGGCCTCGGACTGGGAATCGGTCATGAGCTGCGACTCACCCTGGGTGATGTCGGTGGAGTCCTCGCCCTCGGGGTAGACCGCGGCCCTGGGCAGGACCTCCCGCGACGGCAGCCAGTAGGCGAAGAACGCCTCGGGCAGGCTCAGCGAGCTGTCGGGAGAGGTCACGGCGACCGTCGTCATCAGTGCCTCGCCGTTGGTCGGGTAGGACTGCGCCCCCGTGATGGTGATCACGTCCTTGCCGTCGACCTGGCCGAGCAGGTCGTGGGTGGCTCCGGGCGACCAGGTGACGTAGGGCACCGGCACGAGCGCGATCACGGCGGCCAGCACGACGAAGAGCACGGCCGACACCGTCGCCGTCCAGGTCTGCTTGGTCACGGGAACCCTTTCCGCGGCCATCCGGCCGGTCACCACTACGAGCACCGACCCTACCGTGCCGGACCACAGGTGGCTTGGCAGGTGTTGGACAATGGTGGACACGCCACGGGAGGAGCCCGCGAAATGACCGACCCGGTCGACCCTGACCGTCCCGATCCTGAGGGCGAGGAGGAGGCGCTGCTGCGGTTCCTCGCCCAGTTCGGCATCACTCCGGGCCCCGACGGACGCCTCGACCTCGAGCAACTGCTCGGCCGCATGCAGCCGATGATGGGCGCGTTCACCAGCCAGATGGCGAGCTTCGGCAAGTCCGACGCCAGCGGCATGAACTGGGGGTTCACCAAGGACGTGATCCACCGGGTGGCCGCCGCCGCCGGTGCGGATCCGGCACCGACCGCTGCGCAGCTGGGCCAGTTGCGGGATGCGGTCGCGCTCGCCGACCTGTGGCTGGACGAGGAGATCTCCTTCCCCCGGCTGAGTGCTCCCGCGGTGGCCTGGACCCGCGCCGACTGGATCGACTCCACCTACGCCACGTGGCAGCAACTCGTGCGTCCGGTGGTCAGCCAGCTCGGTGCCACGCTGCGCGGCCTGATCGCCGGCCAGGCGGAGGCTGCCGCCGCCGAGCCCATGATGCGGATGGCGCTGGCGGGCATGTTCGCCTCCCAGGTCGGCCAGTCACTGGCCAGTCTCGCCACCACGGTGGTCAGCGCCGGCGACATCGGCCTGCCGCTCACCGACGAACCCCAGGTGGCGCTGCTGCCGACGAACGTGGCGGTGTTCGCGGACGGGCTGGAGGCGGAGCCGGCGGACGCGCTGCTCTTCCTCGCCGTCCGTGAGGCCGCCCGGCAGCGGCTGTTCGGCGCGGTCGGTTGGCTGGGGCCGCAACTCCTGGCGCTCGTCGAGCACTACGCCCGCGACATCGCGATCGATCCGGACGGCCTCGAGCAGGCGATCGAGAGCCACCTGGGCTCGGCGATGACGGCCGACCAGCTGGAGAACGCCGGCCAGGCGCTCGCCGGTGAGCTGTTCGCCCCGCAGGTCACCGACGAGCAGCGCGAGGTGCTCGAGCGGCTGGAGACGCTGCTGGCCCTGATCGAGGGTTGGGTGGACGAAGTGGTGGCGCAGGTCACCGGTTCGAGGATGCCGGCGGCGGCCGGGCTGACCGAGACCCTGCGGCGGCGCCGGGCGAGCGGCGGTCCTGCGGAGTCGGCGCTGAAGGCGCTGGTGGGCCTCGAACTGCGGCCGCGGCGCACCCGGGACGCGGCGAACCTGTGGGCGGCGACCCGGTCGACGCGCGGCAGCGAGGCCCGGGACGCGACCTGGGCGCACCCCGACCTGCTCCCGTCGACGGCCGACCTGGCCGATCCGCTCGGCTTCGCCGCCGAGGGGCACACGGCCGGCGCCCCCGACGAACTCGACGCCGAACTCGAGAAGCTCCTCGACGAGGAGGGTGGCTCGGAGGTCTAGAACAGCGCGTCGGGATCGGCGTCGTCAGGATCGTCCACGTCGGCCCCGGAGTCGGTGGCGTGCTGGTAGCCCTGCAGGAAGGCCCGGGCCCGCTCCAGGTGCGGGTAGCCGGCGAGCAGGTGGTGGAACGCAGCGGAGTGGTTGGGCTCGAACAGGTGGGCCAGTTCGTGCAGGAGGACGTAGTCGGAGACCCACAGCGGCATCGTGCGCAGGCGGCTCGAGAGCCTGATGCTGCCGTCCGCGGAGGTGCACGAACCCCAGCGCCGGTTCTGGTTGCCGACCCACCTCACGGTGAACGCCGGCAGCGGGGACGCCGTTCGCGGCGCGAGGTAGGCCTCGTAGAGCCGGCGGGCGCGCCGCGCCAGGTCGTCCTCCTGCTGCGGCAGGCTCCGCCGCGCCTCGCGACGCAGGAACTTCTCCACCAGCGGCGGCACCAGGTCGCGCTCCTGGGCGGCGGTCAGCCGGGCCGGGACGAGCGCCACCAGACGGCCCCGTTCCCGGAACACGGTGAGCGTGCGCCGGCGCCGCGCGCTGCGCCGGACCTCCACCTCGGGCCTGGTCATGCCGACACGTTACGACACGCCGCGGACAGTTCCAGTTGACCGACGGCGAGGCGGCGCACTACGTTCTAAGCGCGAGGCCCCCGGTGGCCGGTCCGCTCGCAGGGGAAGGCAAGCGGAACCGCGGCTGGGGGCTCTCGCACGCCGGACCTCGCACCGCTGCCCTCAGCGGTGCGCGGGGCATAGACTGACCGGCAGCCCGCTGCGGAGCCCCACCCGGGGGCGAAGCCGATCTACAGGAGGAAAGACGTGGCCAAGGACACCTACAGCGGTTCGTTCTACTGCGTGAAGTGCAAGGACCACCGGGACGCGACCGGCGATGTCGTGGTCAACGAGAAGGGCACCCGAATCGCCAAGGCGAAGTGCCCCGTGTGCGGCACCAACCTGACCCGGTTCCTGCCCAAGGCCTGAATCGATACCTGCAGAGCGCCGGCCACTGGCCGGCGCTTTGCTGTGCCCGGGACGGTGTTGCCCGTTCGGCACCAGGTGTTGTCCGTCCGTCCCGAGGTCTTGTCGCAGGCGCTGCAACGGGGCAGCCTGCCGATGTGACACCCACCCCACGGCTGAAACTGGTCCGGCCCGCCGCCGCCGTCTGGCGGTCCGCCGGAGTCCTGCAGGTCGGCATCGACCCGCCGTCCCTCGTGCTGGATGGGGTGCCGTCCGCCCTCGCCCACGCGGTCGGGCTCCTCGCCCACCCCTGCACGCAGGAGGAGCTGGGCACGCTGCTCCCGCAGCTCGACCGGCACTGGCTGGCCTGGCTGCTGGCCCGGCTCGCGGAGGCGGACCTGCTCACCCCTGCCGAACCGGAGCCGGTGCCCTCGCTGCCCGTCGTGGGGGTCGGCGCGCTCGCGGAGGCCGTCGCGCGGTCCGTCGCCGACACCCGGCTGGCACCCGTCCGCGTCGATCCGGCCGGGCTCGCCGTGCTGCCACCACGTCCGGACGGTCCTGAACTCGTCCTGGTCGCGTCGTCCACGGCCGAGCCGGACCGTGCCCTCACCGACACGCTGTTCCGGGAGGGGCGCTCCCACCTGGTGGTCCGGATCGAACCCGACCGCGCCGTCGTCGGCCCGCTCGTCGTGCCCGGGCAGACGCCGTGCGTTCGCTGCCAGGACCTCACCCGCGTCCGGCTCGACGCGCGCTGGCCGCACCTGCTCGCGCAGTTGTGCCGCGCGCACGTGCGTCCCCTGCCCACGCTGCTCGCCTGGGCCGGCGCCACCGCGGCGGTGCAGGTCCGGGCCTGGCTGGCCGGCTCGACCCCGGACACCTGCGGCGCCGCGCTCGAACTCGGCCTGCCCGACTACCGCCTCTCGACCCGGAGCTGGCCGGCGCACCCCGGGTGCGGGTGCCTCGTCCCCCCGGGTTGAGCGACCGGGCAGACTGTGCGCGTGACGTCCGAACCGGAACCGACGGAACGCGACAGCAGGCGGGTACTCCCCGAGAGCACCTTCGGTCGCGGCGCCAAGCTGCTGAGCCTGCCGCTCGGCGCCGCCGCACGGGCCGGGGTGGGCATGGGCCGGCGGCTCATGGGCGCCCCCGCGGAGGAGGTGGACGCCGCACTGCGCGACGCGGCCGCCGAACAGCTGTTCCAGGTGCTCGGCGAGCTCAAGGGCGGGGCGATGAAGTTCGGGCAGGCGCTCAGCCTGTTCGAGGCGATGCTGCCCGAGGACCTGGCCGGCCCGTTCCGGGAGCGGTTGCGCAAGCTCCAGGACGCGGCCCCGCCGATGCCGTCCTCACGCGCCCAGGCGGTGCTGCGCTCCGAACTCGGCCCGGACTGGCGGCGCCGGTTCGCCGACATCGACCTGCGTCCGGCGGCCGCCGCCTCGATCGGCCAGGTGCACCGGGCCACGCTCACGGGCGGGCAGCCGGTGGCGATCAAGGTCCAGTACCCCGGCGCCGACGTGGCGCTCGCGAGCGACCTGCGCCAGATCCAGCGGCTCGCGGCCGCCGTGTCGCCGTTGTCCGGCGGCCTCGACGTGGTCGCGCTCACCCGCGAGTTCGCCGCGCGGATCAACGAGGAGGTCGACTACACGCGGGAGGGAGCGTCGCAGCAGCAGGTGGCTCTCGCGCTGGAGGGGCACCCGCGGTTCGTGGTGCCGAAGGTGCACGAGGCGACCCGCCGCGTCCTGGTCAGCGACTGGGTGGAGGGCACGAAGCTCACCGGCTTGATCGAACGCCCCCAGGACGAGCGCAACCGCAGCGCGCTCGACTACGTCACGTTCCTGTTCGCCGGGCCGTCACTGGCCGGCATACTGCACGGCGACCCGCACCCCGGCAACTACCTCGTGATGCCGGACGGCAGGCTCGGCATCGTCGACTTCGGGCTGGTCTCGCGGCTGCCGAACGGGCTGCCGGAGGCGATGGGACGGCTGATCCGGCACGCGGTGGACGGCGAGATCGAGCCCATGGTCGCCGGCCTGGCCGAGGAGGGGTTCGTCGAGGCGTCCATCGACGGGCGGGAGTTGCTCGACTACCTCTCCCCCTTCGTCGAGCCCGCCAGCGTCGAGGAGTTCGCGTTCAACCGCACGTGGGCGCGCAGCCAGTTCGCCCGCGTCCACGGCGACGTGAGCTCGTCCGGGATCGCCACCAAGCTGAACGTCCCGCCCGAGTACGCGCTGATCTACCGCGTCTGGATGGGTGGCATCGCGGTGCTCTCGCAACTGGACGTGAAGGCCAACTTCGCCCAGGTGCTGCGCGACTACCTGCCCGGCTTCGCCGGCTGAGCCGGGCGACCTCAGGCGGCGGCCGGCGAGAGGTTGCGCCGGTGCATCGGCACGACGAGCGCCACCATGACCAGCGCGAAGGCCAGCGAGACCCAGCCGGAGCCGATTCCCACTCCCCCCTCGCGGACGGGCTTGCCCAGCCAGTCGGCGACCGACGCGCCCAGCGGGCGGGTCATCACGTACGCGAACCAGAACGCGAGGACGCCGTTCCAGCCCAGTCGGCGGTAGCCGAGCACCGGGACCAGGATCAGGGCGGCGAACAGCAGGATCGACGGTGCGTACCCCAGCCCGAAGCCGACCGCCGTCAGGTCCCCCAGCGCAGTGCCGAGGGCGAAGGTCGAGATCACCGCGGCCCAGTAGAACAGCTCCCGGCGCAGCGTGGTGACGTCGTGCACGGACAGGTCGCGTTCGAGCACCCACCACAGGACGAAGACCGCGACCAGGACGGCCGCGTACAGGCTGGCCGACACCACGTAGGGAAGCCCCAGCACGACGTGCACCACGTCGGCGGCCATCGTCCCGAAGACCCCGACCGCGGCCACCGCCAGCCAGTACACCCCGGGCGTGTAGCGACGCATCCGGAGCTGCCAGGCGAGCGCGGCCACGAACACCGCGAAGCCGACCAGCACCGCGACCACGGGGGGCATCACCCGGATCGAGAAGTCCGAGACCGCCTCCCCCAGGGCCGTCGAGGCCGCCTTCGCCAGCCAGAAGTCCACGGTCGGCTCGGGGACCCGCACCAGACCCGACCCGTCAACAGTCGTCACGGGCCCCTTTGTACCAACCGACACAAGCCGGGCTACGCCTTCACCGCGGTGAGGGTGAAGGTCGCCGGCAGCCGCTCCGGACGCTCGCGCAGCCGGTACTCGCCCGTGCCGTCGTCGAGGTCCATCAGGCCGTCGAAGGCCTCCCAGGGCGCGCTGTCGTGCTCGACCAGCGAGGTGAGCCGCAGCCCGGCGTCCAGGACGGCGGTGACGATCTCGCCGAGGCCGTGGTTCCACTCCACCGATTCGGGAGAGCCGACCTCGCCCTCCCCGCCGTAGGTGACGGCGTCGTGCCAGACCATCGCGTCCCGCTGCTCGTAGTAGGGGAACTCCAGCGCCAGCGTGGTCCCGCCCGGGCCGGAGATCCACGGCTGCTGGTCGCGGTCGACCGGCTCGGGCCCGACCACCACCGGCGACAGCGCGTTCAGCACGGGGTGGCCGTCGCGGACGAACAGCCGGCCACCGGGACGCAGGAGTTCGGCCACGGTGCGCGCCCAGCGGGAGATGTCCGGCAGCCAGCAGAGCGCGCCGATGCCGGTGTAGACGAGGTCGAAGCTGCGACCGGCCAGGGCCTGTGGCGCCGAGTACACGTCGGACTCCACGAAGTCGATCGCCGCACCCGCCCGCCCGGCCAGCTTCCGCGCCTCGGCGAGCGAGGCCGGGGACAGGTCGAGCCCGGTGAGGTGGCCGCCGAGCCGGTGCAGGCTGAGCGTGTCGGTGCCGATGTGGCACTGCAGGTGGAGCACGTCGAGGCCGGTCAGGTCGCCGAGGCGCGGGAGGTCGAAGCGGACCACGTCGGAGATCGCCTCCGGGTCGCGCAGCAGCCGCCCGAGGTCGTACCCGACCGCATGGAGGGGCGCGCGGCTGTCCCAGTTCGCACGGTTCACCTCGAGGTAGTCCATGGCGGCACCCTAGCCACCGGTCGGGCTTCGCGTCGTGACGCACAATCGGGGCATGAGCCACCCGATCGAGGACTACGGCCTGCTGAGCAACTGCCGCACCGCCGCCCTGGTGTCGCGGCGCGGGAGCATCGACTGGTTCAGTCCGCCACGCTTCGACTCGGCGTCGGTGTTCGGGGCGCTCCTCGGCGACGAGGACCACGGTCGCTGGGTGCTGCGTCCGTCCGACCCGGACGCGGGCGTGACCCGGCGCTACGACGGTGACACGTTCGACCTGGTCACCCGCTGGGAGACCGGGACCGGGGTGGCCGAGGTTCGCGACGTGATGCCGATCGACGACGACCGGCTCGACATCGTCCGCCGGGTGGCCGGAATCAGCGGACGCGTCGAGTTCGGGACCCGCCTGACCATGCGTTTCGACTACGCGCGGGCGATCCCGTGGGTACGGCAGGTCGGAACGCCCGCCGAACCCGCCCTCGAGGCCACCGCCGGCCCGGACGCCCTGCTCGTCCGCGGGGTCGAGCTGGCGCCGGCCGGCCGCTCGCACGCGGGCGGGTTCGCCGTCGCGGAGGGCGAGGTCGTCGACCTGGTGGCGTCCTGGCACCCGTCCTACACCGACGACCCCGGCCCGCTGGACGTCGACGCCGCGCTCGCCCGCACGGCGGCCTGGTGGCGGGAGCGCGCCGTGCAGGTCGACCACTCCGGCCCCCACCACGACGAGGTGGTGCGCTCCCTGCTGGTGCTGCACGCGCTCAGCCACCGCGACACCGGCGGGATCGTCGCCGCCGCGACCACGTCGCTTCCGGAGCAGTTCGGCGGCGGGCGCAACTGGGACTACCGCTACGTCTGGCTGCGCGATGCCGCGCTGACGCTGGAGGCCCTGGTCGCGCACGGCTTCCTCGGCGTGGCGCAGGGCTGGCGACGCTGGCTGTTGCGGGCGATCGCCGGGGACCCGGCACAGATGCAGATCATGTACGGCCTCGCTGGGGAGCGCGACCTGGCCGAGCGCGAGCTCGACAGCCTGCCCGGTTACGCGGCCTCGGCGCCGGTACGGATCGGCAACGGCGCGGTCCACCAGTACCAGGCCGACGTCGCCGGCGAGGTGCTCGTGGCCCTGGAGGCCGCACGGTGGGCCGGGCTCGCCGAGGACGAGTTCTCCTGGCCGCTGCAGCAGGCGATCATCGACCACGTGCTCGACCGGATCGACCGTCCGGATCGGGGGATCTGGGAGATCCGGGGCGAGCCGCGCCTGTTCACCCAGTCGCGGGCGATGATGTGGGCCGCGTTCGACCGGGGCCTGCGGGCCGCCGGGCGCGACGGGCTGCCCGGAGACGTCGACGCCTGGACGGCGGCCCGCGACCGGCTCTCCTCCGAGATCGACTCACAGGGCGTGGTGGACGGGCACTTCGTGCAGGCCTACGGCTCCGACGACGTGGACGCGGCCCTGCTGCTCCTGCCCCAGATCGGGTACTGCGCGCCGGACGACCCGCGGATGCTCGCCACCGTCGAACGGATCGAGCGCGACCTGATGGGCGACGGCTTCGTGCACCGGTACAGCACCTCCTCCGGCGCGGACGGGCTCGCCGGCGGCGAGAACGCGTTCCTGGCGTGCAGCTTCTGGCTGGTCGAGCAGTATGCGATGAGCGGGCGCCTCGAGGACGCCGCGGCACTGATGGACCGCGCGTGCGCCGCGTCCAACGACCTCGGCCTGCTCTCGGAGGAGTACGACCCGGTGGCCGGCCACCAGGCCGGCAACGTGCCGCAGGCGCTCTCCCACCTGGCCCTCGTCCGGGCCGCCGACGCCCTCAACGGCCACGGCGGCCGCGCCGCCCACCGCCGCTGACGGAACTACTCCGCGGCGAGGATGGCGAGGACGTCGTCGGCGTACTGCTCGCACTTCACCCTGCCGACGCCGGGAATGGCGAGCAGGCCGGTGGCGTCGGTCGGACGGTCCTCGGCGATGGCCATCAGGGTGGCGTCGGTGAAGATCACGTAGGCGGGCACCGAGCGCTCCTTCGACAGCGCGAGGCGCCACGCGACCAGGCGGGCGTACGTGTCCTCGTCGTAGGCGGGCGGGCAGTCGGCGTGCCGGCGCAGCTTGCGCTCCGCGCCGGTGTGCAGCGGCCTGCCGCAGACCCGGCAGGTGGCGCTCAGCGCGGACATCGGCTTCGCCCGCCGGCCTGCCCGCACCGGGGTGGGCGCCGGACGGGCGGCGATCCCGTCGAGGAACCGGGACGGCTGCCGGTGGCCGCCCCCGCCGCGCCGCGACCGCGACCAGCAGATCAGCAGCTGCCGCTTCGCCCGCGTGATGCCCACGTAGAACAGCCGCGCCTCCTCGGCGACCTGCTCGGGCCCCGCGGCCAGGGACAGCGGCAGCGTGCCCTCCTGGACGCCGACCAGCGCCACCGCCGACCACTCCAGCCCCTTCGCGGCGTGCAGCGTGGACAGCGTCACCCCGTCCGAGCTGAGCGGGTGCTCGGCCTGGGCACGGGCGGTGAGTTCCTCGACGAAGCCGCCGAGCGACGCCGTGCCCTCGCCCCCCGCCGCCTGCGCGGACGCCACGTCCTCGGCGAGTGCGAGCACCGCGGCCAGCGACTCCCAGCGCTCCCGCACCCGGCCCTGGCCGGACGGCGGCTGCTCGGTCCAGCCGATCCGGGTGAGCACGTCGCGGCAGGCGTCCACCGCGCCCTCGCCGGGGTCGCGCCGGGACCGCTCGGTGAGCGTGCCGATGACCTGGCGCACCTCGGGACGGTCGTAGAAGCCCTCGCCCCCGCGGACGGTGAACGGGACGCCGGCCTGCGCCAGCGCCGACTCGAACAGCGGCGACTGCGCGTGCACCCGGTACAACACGGCCTGCTCGCGCCACGGGACCCCCGCCTCGTGCTGCTCGACCAGCCAGCGCGCCACCGCCGTCGCCTCGTCGTACTCGCTCGCGCACGGCAGCACCCGCGGCCCCGGCCCGGGCTCGCACTGCGACTCGAGCACCACCGTGCCCAACCGCGTGTTCCGGGCCACCGTGTTGGCGAGTTCGACCACCTGCGGCGTGGACCGGTAGTCGCGCACCAGTCGCACCACGGTGGCGTCCGGGAAGCGGTCGGAGAACCCGGTCAGGTAGGACGGCGTGGCGCCCGCGAAGGAGTGGATGGTCTGGGCGGGGTCGCCCACCACGCAGTGGTCGCGTCCGGTGCCCCACCAGTGGTCGAGCAGGGTCTGCTGGACGGGGTTCACGTCCTGGTACTCGTCGACGACGAGGTGCCGGTAGGTGGCCCGCACCTCCTCGGCGATGTCGGCGTGCTCGCCGAGCAGCGCCACCGCGCACAGCAGGAGGTCGTCGAAGTCGATCACCCCGCGATCGGACTTCACCTGCTCGTAGCGGCCCAGCACCCGGCCCA
>JAXGTK010000017.1:0-24596 GCA_040774965.1 Propionicimonas sp.
ACGGTTCCTGTTACGGGCCACCCCCGGGGTGGACCGAAACAGGAACCGTCCCCAATCTGGTCCGCGAGGCTCAGACGTCCTGGACGCGGGGGCTGAGCAGGCGGAAGATCCACGTCTCGGGGACGACATTGCCGGTGGCCACGTACTCGACGGCGCCGGCGTGGAACAGGGTGTGGTCGAGGCGTCCGATCGCCCCCTCGTGCCCGGCGAACACGATCTCATCGCCCTCGGCCAGCACGGTGTCGTCGGCGGGGAGGAACTCGTCGTCCGCCCCGCGGGTGAGGATCAGCGCCACCAGCCCGAGCGGGTGGTCGCGGTCGTCGGGATCCCGCAACAGGTCGCCGAGGCGCAGTTCGTGGTGCCGCAGCCAGGTCAGCACTCCCGGCGCCTGGGCCCGGTCGATCCTGACGCGGGTGCTCGTCGGCGACCCCTCGCCCTGTCGTTCGACGAGGCGGTCCAGCAGGGCCTGTGACCACTCCTCGTCCTGGTTGAACGCGTGGCCGAAGAACGTCCAGAAGTCCGGCGTGACGACGCGGGCGATGGCCTCCTCCGCGGTCAGCCGGGCGGGGATGAACACGCTGTCGGGTGCGAAGGCGTCCAGGAGCGGGGTGAGCGCCTCCGAGCACGCCCGCACCGAGATGAACGTGGACGGATCGGTCAGCCGCGCCCGTGCGGCCAGCGCGAGGTTGCGGTTCTCGTCCGCCGAGCCGGCGACCAGGCCGGACACCCCGGCAAGGTCGGGCAGGTCGTCGTCCGCGTCGACCACCTGCACCTCGGCGCCGCTGCGCTCGAGGTCGGCGGTGATCTCGGCGCCGAAGGGGTCGTCGGACGCGACCACCCAGCGGCCCGGGGGCAGCGGCTCCTGCCGCGGCCCGAGCGGCGCGTCGTAGGGCGCCAGCAGCCAGGTCACCAGCTGGTGGGTGACCGGACGCTGCAGTCGCAGCGCCAGGTACTCCCCGTACCGGTCGAACGGGTTGATGATGCCGTCCACGGCGTAGTCGTCCATGGCGGTCGCGGTCGCCCGGTCGTTGGCGCGGGCGTACACGGGCACGTGCGGGCAGAGCAACTGGACCGTCATCACCACGGCGAGGTTCACCCGGTCGTCGTGCGTGGTGGCCAGCACGCCCTCGCAGTACGGGTGGGAGAGCCCGGCCAGCCCGAGCGTCGCCGGGTCGCGGGCGTCGCCGTCCACACCCGGGACGTCGATCGACAGCTTGCCGCCGACGAGCTGGTCGAGGGCGTGCTCGTCGGAGTCGATCACGACGAGGCGGCGGCCCAGCCCGTCCAGCCGTTCGGCGATGTGCTGCCCCATCTGGCCGTACCCCGCGATGATCAGGAACGGTTCGCTGAGCCGGCGCACCTGTCGTCCGATCCGCTGGCGGCGGACGGCGTCCCGGAACGCCCGGTCGCCGAACAGGCCGAACAACGTGCCCAGGGCGTACGCCCAGCCGACCACGGAGCTGTAGATCGCGAACGTGACCCACATGCGCTGGGCGGTGGAGAAGGGGTAGGGGAGTTCGCCGAAGCCGATCGTGGTGGCGGTGTAGCTCATCACGTAGAAGGAGTCGAAGATCGTGAGGTGGTGCGTCGCGCCGGTCGCGTCCGTGCCCGGCATCAGGGACAGCCCGAACACGTCGATGGCGAAGATGCTGATCAGGACGACCAGGGGTGCGCGCATCCGGCGCATCAGGATGAAGATGGCGTCCGCGGACGCGTCCGCCCGGGGCACAGCGACCGGGGCCCGCCGCAGGGCTGAGCGCGGCTGCCGCGCCTGCGTCGCTGCGCGCCCCGCCATGGTCAGGCCCGCCGGCGGAAGTTGGCCGTCTCGATGACCATCAGCACGACGGAGACGATGTTGGCCAGCAGCGCACCGAGCGCCAGCGACACGACGACGCTCATGGAGGCCACGCCCAGGTCGGCCGGGGCGACGCCCTGGCCCTGGGTCTCCCAGATCCAGGCGCCGGCGGCGAGCAGCAACTGGATGGACGCGACCATGCTGGACGCCAGGTGCATCGCGCCCATCTGGGTGCGGTCGCCCAGCTTGAGCACGGTGGCGATCAGGTTCACGGCCACCGCGGCGTACAGCTCGAGCGCGTTGTGGTGCAGCGGGTTGCCGATGTCGCCGGTGACATAGCCGAAGTTGAGGGTGGCCGCGAGCAGAACGAAGAAGCCGAACACGACCTTCTCTGAGTTCATGACGCCACCCTAGGACGACCGGGCGACTCAGGCGGCGAACGTGCCCGGGGTGGTGCCGAGCACGCGGCGGAAGTGTCGGGTCAGGTGCGACTGGTCGTGGAAGCCGGCCTCAACGGCGGCCTCGGCGGGCGTGCGCCCCTCCAGCAGCAGGTGTCGGGCGCGATCGACCCGGCGTCCGGTGAGGTAGCGGTGCGGCGGCAGGCCGTAGGCCTGCGAGAACGCGCGGACGAGGTGGCTGGGGTGCACGCCGAGCAGGTGCGCGGCCTCGGCGATCGTGAACGACTCGGTGAGCCGGTCGTCGAGCAGGTCGCGGAGGCGGCGGGCCAGCGGGGTGTCCCTCGCGGTCGGGCAGGGATCGCCGAGGTGGTCCCGCACCAGGTCGCGCAGGGCCAGCAGGCCGCACTCGGCGTCCAGGGCCTCGGCGGGGGAGCGGAGCGCGGCGTGGATCCCGGTGAGGACGCCGACCGCGCGCGGGTCGGACAGGGTGGGCCGGGTGACGGCCGCGGCCACCGCCCGGGCGGGCAGCCAGTCGGCCTCGAGGTACAGCACGCGCTTGCGGAACGGGCGGCCGTCGGCGGAGTGCCCGTCGTGCGGCACGTGCGGCGGCAGGACGGTGACTGCGGCCGGAGCGGCGTGGTGGCCGGTGTGGTCGAGGTCGTAGGCGACCACGCCGTCGTCGATCAGCAGCACCGTCCAGTCGTCGTGGGTGTGTGCGGGGTAGGCGTGGTGCTCGAAGG
Source organism: Propionicimonas sp. (assembly GCA_040774965.1). Classification (GTDB taxonomy): domain Bacteria; phylum Actinomycetota; class Actinomycetes; order Propionibacteriales; family Propionibacteriaceae; genus Propionicimonas. The sequence continues at coordinate 2,934 of JAXGTK010000017.1, forward strand.
TCGCGTGCAGCACCTGGCGCACGGACGGGACGTCCGGGTGCCACGCCCGCACCGAGTCGGCCATGCAAGAAACGTACAAGACGCCGCCCAACGCGGGCGGGGACGCTGGGGCGGTGAGCGATACCGAGGACCCCGTCCGCTTCGACACGAAGGTCGCCGTGGTGCTGGCCGACGACCTGCTGGCGTGGCAGGAACTGAACGTGACCGCGTTCCTGCTCAGCGCGATCGCCACCAGCGAGCCCGACCTCGTCGGCGAGCCGTACCGGGACGCGGACGGCAACGAGTACCTGCCGATGCTGCGCCAGCCCGTGATGGTGATGACGGCCGACTCCGCGACGCTGGCGGCGGCCCGCACCCGGGCGGCCGGACGCGGCGTCCCGGTGGCGATCTACACGCGCGAACTGTTCTCCACCCCGCACGATGCGGCGAACCGCGCGGCGGTCGCCGCCGTGGCCGCGGCCAACCTCGACCTGGTGGGCATCGGCGTGCGGGCGGCGCGCAACGTCACCGACCGGATCGTGAAGGGCGCCCGGATGCACGCCTGAGAGGCCTACCGGCCGCGGCGGGCGAGGGTGGCGGCGACGAAGCGCAGGTTGCGGGGTGATTCGCCGACACGACGGATGGCGTAGGGGAACCAGTCGGTGCCGAAGGGCAGGTAGACCCGCACCCGGTAGCCGCGCCGGGCGAGGGCCCGCTGCAGGTCGGGCCGGACGCCGTAGAGCATCTCGAACTCGTAGGCGTCCGCGGGCCAGCCCTGCGCCTCGGCCTGGGCGATGATCTCCTCGATCAGGCGGTGGTCGTGGGTGGCGAAGGACGGGTACACGCCGGCCTCGCGCGCGGCGCGTCCGAGCAGCCGGGCGGCGCAGCGGCGGTAGCGGGAGTCGCGGTCGGCGGCGCTGCGCACGGCGACCCCGGCGGGCTCGGCGAAGGCGCCCTTGACCAGCCGTACCCAGGCGCCGGCGGCGATCAGCTTCCCGAGGTCGGCCTGGGTGCGGTGCAGGTAGGCCTGGACGGTGATCGCGGTGGGCAGGTCCTCGGCGCGCAGCGACCAGTACAGGTCGAGGGTGGCGTCGGTGACGCTCGCGTCCTCCATGTCGATGATCAGCGCGTCGTGGCCGGGCCGCGGCTGTGGGACGGCGGACCGCGCGGCGGCGGCGAGGTCGCGGGCGTTGGCGGTGCAGGTCTGCGCGTCCGCCATCAGCCCGATCTGGGTGGGGTCCACCGAGATGCACACGTCGAGGGCTGCCTCGGAAGTGGCGACGGTCGCGGCCTTCAGTTCGGTCACCGTGGCGGCGATCAGTTCCGGGTCGCTGACGTACTCGCCGAGGTAGAACAGCGTGGCCGCGATGCCGTCACGGGCGAGCCCGGCGGCGCTGTTGCGGGCGTCCGCGACGCTCGTGCCGCCGACGAACTGGCCCGCCAGTCCGCTCAGCCACGGCTGGCGCTGGGCGAACGCGGTGACCCTCTCCGAGCGGGCCAGCCGGATCATGCCCTCCTGCCAGATGGTCATGCTCCGACCCTAGATGAAGAGGGCGCGTCAGTGGCCAGGCCTAGGCTCGTTCGCGTGATGCACGAGGTGGTGGACTCGATCCCGGTGCTGGTCGCCGTTCCCGAGCCGGCGGCGGACCGGCACCGGCTGGCGGTCTGGCTGCCGTACTTCACGGGAACGAAGGAGGCGATGGCGCCGGCACTCGGGCGGCTCGCGCACCTCGGGTTCACCGCGCTCAGCCTCGATCCGTGGCAGCACGGCGAGCGGGGGACGGAGACGGGCGACGAGCTCAGCGCGCGGGTGTTCGCGGGCTTCCGGCGGGGCATGTGGCCGATCCTCGGGCAGACCACGTTGGACGCGATCCGCGTCATTGACTGGGCGCTCGAGCGCTTCGATCTGCCGGGCGACGTGGCGGCGGGCGGCATCTCGATGGGCGGCGACATCAGCGTCGCGCTGGCCGGCGCCGACCACCGGGTCGGCCGGGTGGCGGCGATCGTCGCGACTCCGGACTGGACGCGTCCGGGCATGGCGAGCATCGACGACGCGTCCGCGGTGATCGACCAGGGGGAGCCGTCCGGCTACGCCGCGTGGCTCCACGCCGCGCTGGACCCGACGGCGAACCTCGCCCGCTTCGTGCACGGCCCGGCGATCCTGTTCGAGTTGGGCGCCGCGGACACCCACGTCCCGCCGGGTTCGGCCTTGGCCTTCGTGGACGCGCTGCGCGCGGGTGCGCCTGACGCCGCGGCCCGGGTCCAGGTGGTCGCCCACGAGGGCATGGGCCACCTCGACGCGGCGCAGGACGAGGCCGTGCTGTCCGACGCGATCGCCTGGCTGGCGGAGTAGCCCGCTGCCGGGTTCCACCGGGCGAACGGCACAGCTGGGCCAGGCAGGCAGGGGCTCAGCTGCCTGCGGGGGTGAGGTAGCGGGCGTGCCTGCGTGGTCGTTGGGTGGGGTCGACGCGTTTGGGTGGGAGGACTTCGGGTTGGCCGTTGGGGCGTAGTCGGATCTGCCAGCGGTCGTCGTTGGGGTTTCGGCCGGGTTCGATGATGCCGTGGTGGTGGGGGCAGACGAGGACGAGGTTCGAAAGGGCGGTGGGTCCTCCGTTCCACCAGGGGGTGATGTGGTGGGCGTGGCAGGCGTGGGGTGGTTTGTCGCAGCCGGGGAAGGCGCAGCCGGCGTCGCGTTGTTCGAGGGCGGCCCGGATCGCGGGGGTGACGAGGCGTTCGGTGCGTCCTACGTCGAGGGTTTCGGAGTCGGAGCCGAGGACGACGGGGAGGATGTCGGCGTCGCAGAGGAGTTGGCGGGCGGTGGATGGGGTGAGTGGTTCTCCGGTGCCCACGACCCGGGCCCGTCCGGCGCGGGGGCGGGCCAGTCCGGCGTCGAGGCATTGTCGGGTGAGTGTGTCGTAGGACAGGGTGACGACGATGCGGGGCCGGTCGCCGCCGTGGGTGGGGGCGAGGGCCTGTTGGGCGTGCCGGTTCACCATGGTGGCCAGCGCGTCGGCGCGGCGCATCGAGGGAGAGATCGATTCAGCCAAGGGGTCGAGCCGGTCGAGGGCGCGTTTCTCGGCGTCGGTGTAGGCGTCGATGATCCGGATGAAGGGTTCGGCCTGGGCGGCCGGGAGGCTGCCGCGGATCAGGACCGAGCCCTCGCCGTCACCGTGGAACTCCAGGTATCGGCGGGTCTGGGCGCGGTGTTCCTGGCGTTCCAGGCGTTCGGCGTGCCGTTCCTCGCCGGTCTCGGGCGCCAGCACCTCCACGAGGTGGCTGGTCAGGCGGCGCAGTTCCGCTGAGTTGTGGGTGGCGGCGAACCCGACCATCAGCTTCTGCGCCTCGGTGATCGTGTCGGTGGGGAAGTCCTCGGGTAGTTCGCCCAGCACGGAGGTGATGGCCTCGGCCTGGGCCGGCAACAACCTCCCGGCCGCGGCGGCGTCACCGACGGTCTCCAACCGGTCGAGTTCCTGTCCGGCCCGGACCAGCCGGCGGGCCTCGCGCGGGGTCAAGCGGGCGGCTTCGGCGAGCCAGGTCGTGGTGGAGGTGCGGTGTTCACGCCAGACGACCTCGTCGGTCTCGATGCGGGCGAGCAGCAGGGCCTGCCAGGCGTGCAGCCGGGCGTCCAGCCGCAGCGAGGCGAGCGCCAGGCCGAGCTGCTCGGCGTCCGTGGGCAGCCGCAACCGGCCATCGCACAGGGCGTCCAGGGCAGCACCGATCACGGCCAGCAACTCGCCGTCCGCGTACTGCTCGAACCCTGCCTCCATGACCCCAACGCTAAAGGTCGCCACTGACACTTCCCGGGCCCCGAACCCGTTATCCACAAGGGAATTCAAACTCATACAGATATCCACAGGGGGCGTCGTCGGGAGGTCCCCAGGCTCGACCAGCGGGGGAGGCGGGGCGAGACCACGATCACCGCCCGGTTGCCGGCGGCCAGGTTCCAGGTCCCTATCCGCACCCGACCATCCTGCCCACCTACCGGCCGTCCGTCTGGCAATCCGGCAACGCTCGTGGTCTGCGGCCTGATCGGGGACTGCCCCGGAGGCTTTCCGACGGTCAGAACCGAGTTCGGAGGGCTGTCCTGCGGTTCGCGGTGGCCGTCCGGTGCGAGAACCGGGTTCCGGCGGTCATCGGGCCACCAGGCTGCCTCACGACCCTGCGAACTCGGTCCGGGCCACCAGGCTGCCCGGAGCGGGCCGCCGTGGGCCTTTGAACCCGGGAACGATCCGGCGCGTCCGTCGGCCGGGCGTGTGCACTGGCTCGACGAGCTCGACCAGCTCGACCAGCCGGGACCCGGCGACGACCGGGCGCCGGTCCCGACACTTCGACAGGCTCGGCACAGGCAGGCTCGACCATCCGAAGCTCCGCAGGCGTCGTCTCCCGGCCGGGTCGGGCGGCCCGCGGCCGTCCCCGGTGGGCGTGACAGGATGGCGCCATGGCCGAACCGGTGCACTCGATAGCCGCCACGATCACCGGTGACGACTCCCCGGGCATCCTCACCCGACTGCTGGACGCGATCGCGTCCGAGGACATCGAGATCCTCGACCTGGAGCAGACAGTGGTGCGCGGACGGCTCAGCATCGGGCTGCTGCTCGGCGTACCGCCGGAGGGCTTCGCCGCGCTGGAGGACCGGCTCGCCGGCACCTGCGCCCGGCTGGGGCTCGCGATCACGATGTCGGAGGGCATCGGCGACAACCCACCGCGTCGGGACCGGGCGATCGTGACCGTCCTCGGCCAGCCGCTGCTGACCCGGCACGTCGCCCTGGTCACGGCGGTGATCACGGAACTGGGCGGGAACATCGACCGCTCCCGGCGCCTGTCGCGGACACCCTTGACGAGCCTCGAACTGTGGGTCTCGCGCGTGGACGCGAGCGTGCTGCGTCCGGCCCTGGCCCGGGCCGCCGCCGAGGGCGGGGTCGACGTGTCGGTCTCCCCGGCGGGCATCGGACGCCGCGGCCGGCGCCTCGTGGTGATGGACGTCGACTCGACCCTGATCCGCGGCGAGGTGATCGAACTGCTCGCTGCCAGGAAGGGCTGCGAGGCCGAGGTGCGCGACATCACCGAGCGGGCGATGCGCGGCGAACTGGACTTCGAGCAGAGCCTGCGCGAGCGCGTCCGGCTGCTCGCGGGGCTGCCGGTCGAGGTCGTGGACGAGGTACGCGCCGAGATCCGGCTGACCCCCGGCGCCCGCACCCTCGTCGAGACGCTGGAGGACCTCGGCCTGTCGATCGGCGTGGTCTCCGGAGGCTTCATCGAGATCGTCGGGCCGCTCGCCGCGGACCTGGGGATCACCTACGCGCACGCGAACCGCCTCGAGGTCGCCGACGGCCGCCTGACCGGACAGCTCGTGGGCCCCGTCGTGGACCGGGCGGCGAAGGCGGCCAAGCTGCGCGAGTGGGCCGACCTCGAACGGCTGCCGCTCGCCCGCACGGTCGCCATCGGGGACGGCGCCAACGACCTCGACATGCTCGCCGCCTCCGGCCTCGGGATCGCGTTCAACGCCAAGCCGGCGGTGCGCGCGTCCGCCGACACCGCGCTCAGCCTTCCCTACCTCGACGCCGTGCTGTTCCTCCTCGGCCTCTCCCGCGAGGAGGTCGAGGACGCCGCAGCCGCCCGCCGCGAGTGAGCCCGCAGGCCTGAGCCGTCCGGGAACCGCGCGCCCACCGGCGCAGTGCGGGGTCGCCCGCTACGGCGCACCCGGCTCCGGTGGCTGCGGCGACCCGGAGGGCGCGGGTTCCGGAACCTCCTCCGCGGGCGAGGCGGGCGGGGCCGCGCCCGGGTCCACGACATGGCCGGCGGCCACGGCGGCGTCACCGTGGGCGCGTTCCCAGGCGCGGGCGTAGCGGGTGCCCACGAACAACAGCAGCAGTCCGACCGCGAGGAACGCGCCGACCCGGGCGATCGCGTCCAGCACGCCCAGGTCGAGCAGGAACAGCTTCGCGACGGCGAGCGTGGAGATCGCCAGCGCCAGGTGGAGCCACACGTCCTCGTTCTGCCGGGCGGCCAGCCCTCGGCGCAGGAAGACCGCGCACAGCGCCATCCAGGCGGTGGTGACCACAGCCTGGCCGGTCTGGTAGCCGGCTGCGGGGTTGCCGGCGTGACCGCCGATCCACGTGCCCAGGATGATTACCGCGACCGAACCCATCAGGATCGCGAGCGCCCAGGCCAGGTAGGTCATCCACGGCTCGGTCGCGCCGATCCAGCGCCGGGTGGCCAGGAACGCGAGCACCACCGCCGCGATGCCCGCCAGCGACTGCAGGATCTGTTCGGGCCCGGCCGTCTCGGCCGCCCGCTGACTGAGCAGGGTGGCCAGTTGGGGGACCCAGACGAGCAGGCCGAAGGCGGCGAGTGCGCCGCCGACGATGAAGTTGACCGCCGACCGCGTCCGCGCTGCGACCGCCAGGTACACGGTGCCCATCGCCGGGGTCAGGACGCCGATGTAGCGCTGCTCGGTGATGGTGAAGACCGCCAGGAGGATGAACAGTGCCCCGATCGGCACCAGCGCCCAACGCACCCGGGCGTCCACCCCCGGCACGAACCCGGCGACGCCGAAGGCGACCGCGACGACGCCCAGCGGGATCGCCGCGGCGACCGGATCCTTCAGCAGGAACGGGATCATGGCTGCCGGGAGCACCATCGGAACGAGCAGCCCCAGCGCGATCGCCTGCCCGGCAGGAGGATCCGTCGGGGCGACCACGGCGCTGAACAGCCCGAGCAGGGCGACGGCGACCGACAGCCCGGCGACCCACCAGGCCTCGGCGAGGTCCAGGCGTTGCCGGCTCGAGATGATCTGGAGCAGCAGGAACACCGTCGGCAGGACGCGCGCGAACGGGAAGAGTCGCCAGCCGGTGCCCCGCTCGAACCACAGCGTCACGCCGGTCATCAGCACCATCAGGCCGACGGTCGCGACCGGCTCGGAGGACCCCACCCAGGCGGCCAGGCCGAGGCTGCCGAGCACCGAGATGAGCGCCACCCACTGGTTGGCCCAGATGCGGGCGAGCCACATGCCGCCCAGTCCGATGAAGGCGGTGAGCCCGGCACCGACCAGCGGCGGCAGCCAGTGGTAGATCGCCGAGTCCGTCACCACGCTGAGGAACACGGCCGCGACGCAGGTCGCCCCCACGATCGGTCCGCCCACGTTGATGGGGTCACGGCGGCGCACCACGAAGGCGAGGGCGATCAGGACGACGCCCAGCAGTGCCGCGGAGATCGTGCGCGCCCCGGGCCCGAACAGCCCGTACTGCGCGGCGAGCACCAGCAGGAAGCCCACGCCGATCAGGGTCACGGCCGCCCCGGCGAGCGCGAGCACCTTCGCCATGAAGCCCGGTCGTTCCCACGGACGCGGAGCCACGGGCGGGCGCGGACGGGCGACCGGCGGGCCGGCCGGCGGCGGGAACGTGACCGGCCGTGGTGGCCCGGCGGGTTGCCCGGCAGGTATCGCCGCGGCGAGGGGCGCGGGAGCCGCGACCGGCGGACGGTCGAGCGCCGGGCCGGTGGTGGGTTGAGGCGCCGCAGCGGTCGGACCCTGTGCAGGTTGCGCGGGCGAGGGGGTCGTGGCCCGCGGGCGTTCCGCCTGGGCGGGGGCCACCTCCAGCCAGCTGGGGTCGGCCCAGGCCGGCCGGTTCTGGTACAGGACCTGGACGCGGTGGCCGTGGGCGACATCGGTCAGCAGCAGCCGCGTGCCCCGTGGAAGCCAGCCCAGGTTCCGGGCGCCTTGCTCGGGGCCGGACCACAGGGTCAGGGCGTCGACGGCCACCCGCTCGCCGATGATCCGGGGCGTCGCGGGACGGGGCTGTGCGACCGCCGCGGGTGCATCGGGCGCTGTGGGCATCAAAGCGGCGGGCACGGGAACGGCGGGTGCCGGTGGGAGTGCGGCCGACGGTGGGAGTGCGGCCGACGGTGCCGGGGGCGCGGCGGCCGACGGGTCCGGGCGGGCGGCTCCCACGACGTCGCCCTGGCGGGACAGCTCGCGGAGCGCGTCCTCGATCGACGCCAGCCGGCGCGACAGGTCTTCCTGCCGGTGCGCGTACAGCGCCTCGAGTCGCTGGTCGATGCCGGTCAGCCGCCGGGTGAGCGCGTCACGCTCCGTGAGGAGCCGGGCGACCTCCTCCGGGGACGCAGCACCGTCTTGGCCCTGTTGCTCCATGACCGCTCCTTCGGGGGTGTCCAGGTCAGTGACCACAGCGATCGCCGATGGCGGGCGGCGGGGAACTCCGATGTACGCGCGGAAGCGCCCGGTGCCAGTCTGCCGACAGGCCGGCACGAGTCCCAGACCCCGTCCGGGCGACACGCCGACCGGTGACCCGTTTAGGTCCCCGACGACTCCACGCGCTTGGCGATCCGGCTCAGCGCGACGTCGGTCACGTTGAGGTAGGCGGCGAGTTCCCTGCGGCTGATCCGCTCGATGAGTTCGGGGCGGGTCTCCAGGAGTTGGCGGTAGCGCTGTTCGGCCGAGTTGCGCAGCGTCACGGCGTCCGCCTGCAGGGTGATCGCGTAGGCCATCGACAGCGCGGTCGCCAGCCGGGACCAGGGCATGTGCCGACTGGCGAGCCGGTCGATCAGGCGGTAGTCGAAGCCGTGGACGACGCTCGACTCGACCGCCACGACCGTGTGGATGCTGACACCCTGCACGGCCACCCGCAGCTCGTCGGCCCTCGGGTGCAGCTTCCGTTGCACGACCTGGCGGACGCCCTCCGGTGCCAGGGCGGGCATCGAGACCAGCAGTTCGCCCTCCTCGGCGAAGAACGTGATCACCGTGCGGTCACGGGCATCCACCATCTGGGCCTTCAACAGGCCCTCCTCGACGTAGTACACGTAGGGGTGCACCTCGCCGGCGGAGAACAGGACGTCGCCCGCCTCGAGGTGGACGCTGTGGATCGTGCGGGCGAGCGCATCCCACTGGGGAAGTTCCGCGCCCGCGTACGCCTCGAGCAGGAGGCGGACGCTGCGCAACAGATAGGCGCTCGCGGTGCCGGAACGGATCATGTGCACCTCCTCGACCCTGTGGTCGCCGTCATGTGAACCGGGGTCGGTTCCGTCGTGGCGGTCGGTCGGGTGCTCGACCCACCATCAGGTTATCGATCCGGACCGGTCGGGTCACATGCGGTCACGTTGCGATCACCGGGCTTCCGTGCTCAGCCGTGGATTTCGACTGCGATCCGGCCGTGCGCGGCACCGGCGAGCAGCCGGGACGCCGCGTCGATCGCGCCGGCCAGCGGCACGATCTCGGTCAGGCCGTCGAGCACGTCGCCGTCGACGGCCCCGGCGAGCCGGGCCCAGGCCGCTTCGCGGTCGACCCGGGACGCCGACACGGAGTCCACGCCGGCCAGGGTGACCGCGCGCAGGATGAACGGGATCACACTCGCCGGCAGCGACGCCGAGCCGGCCAGGCCGCACGCGGCGACCGCCCCGCCGTAGCGGGTCTGCGAGACCGCGTTCGCGAGCACCTCGCCGCCGACGGTGTCGACGACGGCCGACCAGCGCTGGGACTGGAGCGGACGCCCGGCTCCGGTGAGTTCGGCGCGCGGCACGACCGTGGCCGCTCCCAGGCCGCGCAGGTAGTCGCCGTACTCGTCCGCGCGTCCGGTGAGGGCGGCGACGTGGTGCCCGGCCGCCGCCAGCAGCAGGATCGCGATCGAGCCCACCCCGCCGGTCGCGCCGGTGACCAGGACGGGTTGTTCGGGCGACGAGGCGAGTCCGTCCCGTTCCAGGCGCAGGACGCACAGTGCCGCCGTGTAGCCGGCCGTCCCCAGCGCGGCGGCCCGGGCGGGGGTGAGGGACTCCGGCAGCCGGACGAGGAAGTCGCCCGGCACCCGCGCCTGCTCGGCGAGTCCGCCGTTGCGGGTCTCCGACAGCCCGGTGCCGTTCAGCAGCACGACGTCGCCGGGACGCCAGCGCTGGTCGTCCGAGGCGGCGACGGTGCCGACCAGGTCGATGCCCGCGACCAGCGGCGGCGTCCGGACCACACCCGGGCGTCCGGTGAGCGCCAGTGCGTCCTTGTAGTTCAGGTCGGACCAGGCCACATCGACCAGCACCGGGCCGTCGGAGGCCGGCGGCGGCCCGACCTCCTCCAGGGCGGCGGTGTTCACGGGCTCCCCGGCAGCGGAAGGGGACTTCCTGATCATGATCGCTGTGGACATGCCGCTATCCTCCGCCCGACGGCCGGGTCGTCAGAAACCCGGCCGGCCAGGCCGGCCGGGATTCTGGCAACCGGACGGGAGGTCGCCCGGGCGATCGCCTCCAGGACGCCCCCCACGGCGGGGGAGCCACCCCGCTCCGGCCAGCCGCCGCGGTGGGTCCCCCTCTGTGCAGCGCGTCCCTCCCTGAAAGCACGAGACGGCGCCGGACGCGACGCGAACGGCGAGATCCGCCGTCCCGGTAGGCTGCGGGGTGTGGAGGACCCGAAACGCCAGGCCTGGATGTACCTGATCGCCGGAGTGCTGGCGGTCGTCGCCGCGATCTACTTCATCGCGACGTCCGGGCAGGCCAATGACTCGTTCGGCATCCTCGACTACGCGATCCTCGGCATGGGCATCGTCGCGATCTACCGCGGTGCGAAGGGCTTCCGCGACCTGCGTGGCGGGGACGGGGACTCCACCGGTTCCCCGACGTCGGGTACGGGGCCGAAGCGGATCAGCAAGCCGGGCAGCACTCCGTCCGACGGTTCGGGGAAGAGCGGCAAGTCCGGAGATTCCTGAGCCCGTCCTGAGGAGGTCCGGGCGTCACCTCCCGGTCAGGAACGGCGCGAAGCCGAGCATCGTGATCCCGAACAGCGTGATCATCAGCAGGGTGAGCACGAGCCAACGCAGGATCCCGGGCCGCTCACGGCGCGGTACCCGGGCGCGCTGGGGCGCGCGGGCGGGCTTGGCCTCCACCTGTGGTGCCGGCTGCGGCTCCGAGATCATGCCCCGGCAGTGCGGGAAGCGCGTGCAGCCCCAGAACCAGGTCTCCGAACGGCCGTCCTCGCCGGCGCGGCGCAGTTCCATCGGCGACTCGCACAGCGGGCACGGCTGGGGCAGGCTCGCGGGGGGCTTCCACGCTGTCGCGCGACGAGTCACCGACACGGTCACGGCTGCCATGACCGCCTGCTGATTTCTGGAGGGACAGACATCTCACCGGAAGGCTAGCGACCCGCGCCGCTTCTCCGCAGTCCCCCAAAAGGGGGAATTTCTCAGCTTCTTCTCAGCGTCATGGGAGGCGGTTCCGCATGTATTTGAACTGACCGGTCAGTCTAACTATTCTGGTGGTGACGAGAAGGAGATGGGCATGAGCACCACAGTCACCCGCCCCGGGGCGGACGTCACCGGAGCCGATCCGGAGCCATCCACGACCGCCGGGGGAGCCATCGCCGCCGAACCGGTCATCCGTGCATCGGCGCTGCAGCTGGACGGCAGGCGGGGCCGCATCTTCGGGCCGGTCGACCTCGACATCGCCCCCGGCAGCCTGACGCTGGTCACCGGCCCCTCCGGCAGCGGCAAGACCTCGCTCCTGCTCACCCTCGTCGGCCGGCTGCGACCCAACCGCGGCTCCGAGCTGACCGTGCTGGGACGGCGGCTCCCCGCGCGGGCCGTCGGGGTGCAGCGGCGCAGCGCGGCGGTGGGCGTGCACGGCCTCGACGACCTGGACGAGGAGGTGAGCGTCGCGGCCACGATCCGCGAGCGCGAGGCCTGGCTGGCGCCCTGGCACCGGATCGTGCGCACGCCCGACGAGGCGCGCGTCACCGAGGTCTGTGCCGAGGTCTTCGGGCGCAACCCGGTGCCGGGCGGCAGGCAACTCGTGCACGAACTCGACGAGGCCGCCAACCTCCAGCTGCGGCTGGCCCTCGCGCTGCTCAGTGATCCCCAGCTGGTCGTCGTCGACGACATCGACGCCCTGCACGACACGGAGTGCAGGCGCCTGGTCTGGGAGTCGCTCCGCACGCTGACCCGCCGCGGGGTGACCGTTGTCACCTCGGCGACCACGGCCGGCGAACTCTCCCGGCTCGGCTGGGACACCCTGCCGAACCACATCCCCCTGCCCTCACCCGCCCGCGGCTGATCGAGCCTGTCGAGATCGCCGGACACACCCCCGACCACACCGAACCAAGAGAAGAACGATGTTTGCCTGGACCTCCCACGGAACCGAACTGAAGCGGTTCGGCCGCCAGCCCATCACCCGCGCAGCGATCGCGGTGATGCTCCTGATCCCCCTGTTGTACGGCGCCATGTACGTGTGGGCGTTCTGGGATCCGACCACCCGCATGGACGAGCTTCCGGTGGCGCTGGTGAACGCCGACGTCCCCGCGAAGGACGACGACGGCACCCTGCAGCACTACGGGCAGGACGTCGTCGACGAACTCCTCGACGACGACTCGGTGGGCTGGACCCTGCTGGACGCGAGCGACGCCGCCGCCGGGGTCGAGGCGGGGACCTACTACTTCGCGGTCACGATCCCTGCCGACTTCACCACCGACGTGCTCTCCCTCGGCGGCGACGACCCGACCGCGGCGAAGATCATGGTCAGCTACGACGACAGCAACTCCTTCCTCGCCTCCACCCTCGGCCGCACGGCGATGCTCGAGGTGCGCGACGCCGTGAACAGGAAGGTCAGCAAGGAAGCCGTGAACACGCTGCTGGTCGGCGTGGGGGACGCGCGGGACGGCTTCGCCGAGGCCTCCGACGGTGCGTTCGAGCTGGCCGACGGGCTGACCGAGGCCTCCGACGGCGCCGACCGGCTGAACGTCGGTGCGCAGGACCTGGCCGACGGTGCGGCGCAGCTCGCCGACGGCACCTCCGACCTCGCCACCGGCTCTGCCACGCTGCGCGACAAGCTGAAGGAGTACGTCGCCGGGGTGACGACGGCCGGAGCGGGCGCCGAGGAGCTCAACGCGGGCGCCGCGAACCTGACCGCACTGGCCGACGGCCTCGCCCAGGCCGCCGACCCCGCCACCGGCGCTCCCGCGCTGGCCGAGGGCATCGACCAGCTCGCCTCGGGCGTCACCACACTCGCCGAAGGAGCCACCAACTACGCAAGCGGCGCCACCAGCTACGCCACCGGTGCCGGCACCTGGGTGACCGGCGCGGAACAGTGGCTGGCCGGGGCTTCCTCCGCCACGGCCGGCGACGGAGAGCTCGCCACCGGCACGAAGAAGCTCGCCTCCGGCGCGTCCGACCTCGCCGACGCGACCGCCGCCGGCTCCGACCTCGGGCAGGGCGCGGCCGCCGTGGCCTCCGGGGCGTCCGACCTCGCCGACGGCCTGGACAGCATCGACGGGCTGCTCACCAAGGCCCAGTCCGCGCTCTCCGACGGCGACACCGACACCGCGGCGGCCTACCTGGCCGCCGCCGGGAAGGCGACCAGTTCCGCGCACACCAGCGCCACCAGCCTGGCCTCCGGTGCCGCCGAGGTGAAGAGCGGGATCGCGCAGGTGCACTCCGGCGCGTCCGACCTCGCCGACGGCGCGGACGCGCTGCAGTCCGGCTGGAGCAGCATCCACGCCGTGCTCACCCCGGACGGCGAACTCGGCGCCGGGCTGGACGCGCTCGCGGCATCGCAGCAGGAACTCGCCACCGGCGCGGCCACCCTGAACGCCGGCGCCGCCCAGCTCGCCGATCCGGCGACCCTCGCCGAGGTGCAGCAGCTCAGCACCGGGGCCGATGACCTCTCCACGGCCCTGACCACGATGAGCGCGGCGGCCTCCGACACGACGACCGGCATCCCCGCGCTCCAGTCCGGACTGCAGCAACTGGTCGACGGGTTCGACGACAGCGACCCCACCCAGGGCCTGATCAGCGGGGCGAAGGCCCTGCACAGCGGCGCGTCCGACCTGGCCGAGGGACTGAAGCAGGCCGATGCGGGGGCGACGAAGCTGAGCGACGGCAGCAGCGAGATCGCCGCGAACACCCCTGACCTCGCCTCGGGGCTCGCGGACGCGCAGTCCGGCGCCACCAAGCTGGGTACGAAGCTCGACGACGGCGCGCAGGCGATCCCCGACGACAGCGCCACCCTCCGGCACGACCGCGCGAAGGCCGTGTCCACCCCGGTGAAGCTGTCGAGCAGCCACGTGTGGGAGGCCGACTCGTGGGGCGAGGGGTTCGCGCCCTTCTTCATCTCGCTGGCGCTGTGGGTGGGCGCCCTGATCACCTGGCTGCTGCTGCGGCCGCTGCAGACCCGGGCGCTGATGACCTCGGTGAACGGCTTCCGGATGGCCTGGGGCTCGCTGAACTCCGCGCTGGTCCTCTCCCTGGGCCAGGTCGTGATCATGCTGTCGGTGATGCACTTCGCGATCGGGCTCGATCCGCAGAACGTCGTCGCGACGGTGGCCTTCACCCTGCTGGCGGCAGCGGCCTTCTTCGCCCTCCAGCAGTTCTTCCAGGTGACGTTCGGGTCGGCCGTGGGGAAGGTGGTGATCATCGTGCTGCTGATGGTGCAGCTGGCCTCCGCCGGCGGCACCTACCCGATCCAGACCACGCCGTCGTTCCTGCAGGCGATCAGCCCGTACATGCCCATGACCTACGCGGTGAACGGCTTGCGCGAGGCGATCACGGGCGGCATCGAGACCCGGTTCTGGACCAGTGTCGCCGTCCTGGCCGCTATCTTCGTGGTGTCGCTCGCCGCCACCTCGATCGCGTCCGCGCGCAAGCGGATGTGGACGATGTCCCGGCTGCACCCGGCGCTGAGCATCTAGGGGAGGAGGCACGATGGACGCTGTGGCACCGCCGAGGCAGGACGGGCGCGTCGCCCGTCGCGAGAGCACGCGGGGCGCGATCATGGACGCCGCCACCGAGCTGTTCGCGGCACGCGGCGTGACCTCCACCTCGATCGACGACATCGCGACCGCCGCGGGGATCGCCAAGGGATCGATCTACTACAACTTCGAGTCCAAGGCCGGCCTGGTCGAGGAGATCATGGCCCGCAACAGCGAACTGATGGCCGCAGCGCTCCAGGCGGCGATCCGGAACCGGTCGGGCGCCGACCTGCGTGACGAGGTGGTCCGCGCCCTGCTGCGGCTCGTCCACCAGCATTCCGCGGCGGCCCGGGTGATGATCACGGAGCTGTTCCGCACCGAGCGGTCGTGGCGCGAGGCGATCGAACGGTGGCGGGGGCTGGCGCTCTCCCCGCTGATCGACGACCTCAGGGCCGCGGGGGTCGAACCGGTGGTCGCGGACGTGCAGGCCGCCGCGATCGTCGGCGCCACCCTGACGGCCGGCCTGGAGTGGCTGGTCTTCCACCCCGAGCGCAGCTACGACCAGGTCTCCGCCGCGGTGCTCGGCACACTCAGCCGCTGAGTGGCCCCGGCCTCCGGCCCCGTGGCGGGTCAGGCGAGCGCGTCGGCGTTGCGCTCGGCCCAGACGGCGGCCTCGGTGCGGCTGGCCACGCCGAGACGGCCCAGGATCGAGGACACGTGCACGCCCACGGTCTTGTGGCTGATGCCCAGCCGCTCACCGATCGCTCGGTTCGACAGGCCGGTCGCCAGCAGCCCGAGCACCTCCCGCTCGCGCGGGGTGAGCACTCCTGCCTCGGCCCGCCGGCCGGCCGAACGGACCTCGATCAGGTCGCACAGGGTGCGGTGGCCGCACTGCAGGGCCGCAGCCCGGACGTCGGCGAGTTCCGTGTCCGCCCGCTTCGTCGTGGAGCCGAGGGCCGCTCGGGCGCGCACGTACCAGCCGAACGCGACCGGCAGGCTCGGACCCAGGGTGGCGGCCAGGCCTGCCGCGGCCTGCCAGGCGAGGGCCGCGGCGGCGGGGCCGGCCAGTTCGGCCCTGGCCGCGAGGGCGAGGGCTCCCACCTGCCCCTCGGCCGGTAGCGCGTCGAGGAGCCGTTCGAGCCGGTCGGGCACCGCCTCGCGCCCCCGGGCGGAGGCGGCCAGCGCCCGGGCCTCGGCGAAGGCGAGTTCGGCGTCCCTGACCAGCATCCCGCGCCCGACCCGCGACCACGCCGGGTCGAGCAGCCGCAGCGCCGCGTCCGGATCGCCGAGGGCCAGTTCCGCCTCGCTCCGCGCCACCTGCCAGCGGGTGGCCAGGTCGGGACTCGTCGCGTACACCGCGTGGAGCGCCTCGGCCTCCTCCCGCAGCAGGGTCGCCGCGTCCTCCGCGGCCCCGGACCGGACCAGGATCAGGTAGCGCATGCGCAGGAGGGTCTCCCGGAAGCTGAGCAGTGGTCGCTGCGCCAGACCCGCCTCGATGTCGGCCAGTGCTCCGGGCCAGTCGCCGAAGTGGGTCTCGGCCTCCGCCCGCGCGGACAGGAAGACCTGGCCCCACCGCCGGGTGTAGCCCGCGCCGGCCACGTCCAGGCCGCGCTGCGCCGCACCGTAGGCACCCGGGCGATCGCCGCGCCGGGTGCGTTCGACGACCACGGCGTGGAGGAAGCGGAGTTCGCCCTCGGCGGTGTCGGCGGAGGCCGGATCCGCAGCGGCGAGGTGCGCGCTCATCGCGTCCGCGTCGCCCCGCATCGCCGCGATGTAGGACCGGATCGCGGCGATCTCCAGGTGCAGGTCTCCGGCGGGGACGGCGCGGGCCACGTCCGCCGCCTCCGAGGCGAGCCGGTCCGCCGACTCGAGGTCCGCCGACTCGAACAGGGCCTCGGAGGCCTGGAAGATGCGGACGAGTCCGGCGACCTCGAGGTCGGCGGGGTCGGTGCACCCCTCGAGCAACTGGTACGCCACGCCCAGGTCGGCGGCCCCGGCGGTGCGCCCGTCGTGCAGGTCGATCCGGCGGGCGTTCAGGGCGAGCCGGGCGCGCTCCCGGCGGTTCCCGGGCGGCAGGTCGTACCGTGCCCGGTGCAGGTGCCGCCGCGCGGCATCGGTGACCCCGGCCCGGATCCAGTCGTCGGCGATCTGGATCCGCAACTGCCAGCGGGTGAGGCCGAGCGCGGCCGGTCCGTCGGGCAGTTCGGGCCAGTGCGTGTCGACGTACTCCCCGAACCGGGCGGCGCTGTCGAAGGCGGCGTCCGCCCTGCAGGCGGCGGCCGCGACGAGGCTCGCCGCCGCCGCGGCGCCGGGTTCGCCGGCCGCGATCCAGTGCTGTGCGGCCAGGGCGGACTCGGAGGGGGAGCGGTCGCCGAACGCCGTCGCGAAAGCGCCGTGCCAGCGCAGTCGGTCGGCGGGCATCAGGCCGGCGTAGAGCGTCTCCTGGAACAGGCTGTGCCGGAACGCGTAGCCCGACCCGCTCACCTTCACCAGGCCGGCATCGATCACGGCCCGGATCGCGGTGGGCAGATCCGGGACTGAGGCGCTTGCGACGGTCTCGAGCACCTGGTGGTCCACGCTCTGGCCGCCCACGGTGAGGCAGTCGACCAGGTGCCGCGCCGGGGGCGGGAGTGTCCTGCGGCGGGCCAGCACCATCTCGCGCACGCTGCCGGGCAGCTCGTCGGTCGGCAGGCCTGCGAGTTCCTCGACGAAGAGCGGCACTCCCTCGCTCCGCGCCACGATGGCGGCCAGTTCCGCGTCGGAAACAGGACGATCGAGCAGCTCGCCCACCATCTGCCCGACCTCCTCGCTGCCGAGCCGCTCCAGGTCGAGGCGGATCACGCCGTGGCTGAGCTCGATCTCGTTCAGCAGGGCACGCAGGGCCGGGCTGCCGGAGGCCTCATCACGCCTGGTCAGGAGGAGCATCAGCTGGCACCCGTCCAGTTCTCCGACCAGGGAGCGGGCGAGCGCCAGCGTGCTCTCGTCGGCCCGGTGCAGGTCGTGCAGGACGAGCACCAGCGGCCGGTCCCGGGACAGCGAGCGCAGGGTCCGTTCCAGCACCTCCGACAGTTGTTCGGAGCTGGCCGCCGCGGTGGGCGCCCCACCCGCGAGCAGTCCCTCGAGCACCGCCGCTGCGGGACCGGCGGCGGTCAGGAGTTCGGCGGGGCCGAGGCGATCGGCGAGCCGGGCCAGGAGACGCCGGACGGGTGCCAGCGGCGTGGCTGCACGCGGACCGTCCAGGCAGTTGGTCTGCGCCACCGCCACCCCGTCCGGCAGACCGGCGACGAACTCGCTGACCAGGCGGGTCTTGCCGATCCCGGCCTCGCCCGTGACCACCACGGTCCGCGGAATACCGGACCGGCAGGAGGCCAGGGCGTCGGCCAGTCCGCGGAGTTCGCTCGTTCGACCGACCATCCGTGCACTGGACCCGCGTTGCGGCATCCCAGAACCATGCCACGGCGGGGCGGGGGCGTGGAAGGAAGTGTCGTTGTGAGTCCGCATCGGAGTACCGGCGCTGCGCGCTCAGCCGGTGCGGGTCTGCTCCGGCGCAGCGATGCGCTCAGCCGATCACGCCGGCGCCGCGCGTGCCCAGCGACCAGGCCGGCCGGGGCCGTGCCGGGTGGCGCAGCCGCCCGAACCAGCCCGGCGGCCCGGTGAGCCGCCCGGGCCCCGGTCGCCCGGTCACCGAACGGCCGCGTCCCCCCGGCTGTTCGATCAGGTCGCGCAGTTGCTCCCTTGCCAGCATGTCTGCGGCATAGGCATTGAACATGTGGGCCCCCCGAGTGTCTGGTCTGTTCGTCTCCCAGACTGCGTGTCCCGGCGTGGGGACGGCATCGGGCGAACGCCCTATCTCCGGGGAGCACCTGTACGTAGGGCATCCCGGGTAGCCGGCGTCCGGTCCGGGCCGGAGGGGCACCCGGCCGGTGGGCCGGGGCCGGCCCGAGGGTCAGCGCATCGGTGGCTGCTGCTGGGGCTGCTGCGCCTGCTGGGAGACCACGCTGGCGGACTGCTTGGTCGCTCCCGGACGTCCGTCGGCGATCGGTTCCACCACGACAGCCGTGCCGTAGGCGCACACCTCCGAGAACGCCTGGGCGATGTCGCCGGTGTCGAAGCGCATCCCGACGATGGCGTTCGCGCCGCGCGACGTCGCGTCCTGCCACATCCGCTGCATGACCTGCTGGCGGCTGTCGTAGACGAGCTTGGTGTATTCGTCGACCTCGCCGCCGCCGATGGAACGGAAACTGGCGACGAGGTTCTGACCGATATTCGCGGCGCGAACGGTCATGCCCATGACTTCACCGAGCACGGCCTCGATGCGGTAACCCGGAATGTCGTTGGTGGTGACGATCAGCATGGCGCAAATCCTATCCGCCGAGCGCGACGGTCGGGTGATCGACCGGAGAGCGTGAAGTGCTGACCGGCGACAGGGTGCGGGCACCGGCGAGGGGCGGGCCCCCGTCCGCGGACGGCGGGCCGGGCAGCGCCGCCGGCGGGGCCGGCCGGGGCGGATCGTGCGCATTTTCCCGGCACCCGGAACGGTCGGGGGTGGCGGCCGCCCATTCGCCGCCCACGACCATGGGTTTTGCATCGCCTATTTCGGAGCCGACCGATTCCTGTTCCCGAAAAGGGACGTCGCGACGCCGGGTTGTCGCGGGGTCCGACGCACGGCCGCGTGGGCCGCGGCCGGGGGTCAGCTGCGGCGGTAGGCGTCGCGCAGGTTCTCGTCCGAGCGTTGCCTGAACTGGATGTACATGCCCAGCCCGGCGAGCACGGCGAAGCCGGCCGCCCAGATGGCGTAGCGGGTCAGGTCGAACTGCCAGCCGGCCTGGCTGAGCCAGTCGAGGCGGGCACCGATCAGGATCTGGATCCCGTCGATGACCGCGCCGGCGCCCACGAGGGCGGTCAGGACGATCAGGAGGAGCCGGGGGAGGTTGAGCGTCCAGCCCACCATCACCAGGCCGGCCGCCACGACGAGGCCCGTCGCGAACGCGATCCAGCCGGGCAGGTGCAGTGCGCTGGACACGATCTGGCCCAGGCCCCAGCCGACGGCGCCCATCGAGATCAGCACGCCGATCGTGTAGAACGCGAACGCCAGCCAGGCGGCGAGCAGGGCGGTCACGATCGCGGTCGCCCACCAGGGCACGACGTTGTACATCCCACTGGGAACCCAGTGCAGCAGCAGCGCGTGCAGCAGTATCCCGCCGAGGAACCCGACGACCGCACCCCACAGTGCCAGGACGACCCGGGCCGCCGAGTAGCCGATGAAGCAGAAGATCAGGCCCAGGCCAATTTCGGCCAACCCCAGCCAGACCTGGTCCCAAGCCATAACCATGCAGAGAGGGTACCCGGCCTCGCCGGGAAGACACATCCCATGGGGCGAACTTTTCCCGGTGGAACTCCATATTCTTTCGGGGAAACCACCGAAATCCGCCATTCCTGTCCCCCTTTTGGGGGGATCGCGGACGCCACTGGCGCGCCCCGCCCGGGGTCCGGACGGACGGGACGCGGTCCGGTCGCGGCACACGCGTGGACGCCCGTCAACCGGTGGTTCCGCAGCGAGACCCGGACGGGAGGCCCGGCGGGTCCGGTGACAATGGGAGCATGGCCCAGATCGAATCAGCTGCCATTCACCTCCGGCTGGCCCAGCTCGGCCTGCCGATGCCTGCCCACGTCCAGGACTCGGCCACCGCGAAGCTGGTCGCGCCGATCCTGGCCCGCCAGCGCGAACTGAGCCGGCGCCTCGCCGACCGCCTGTGCGCCGCCGACGGGCGCATCCAGAACTGGCTGGACGACTACCTGGCCGACACCGGGGTCACCCCCAGGCTGCCGCGCCGCACGTTCGTCCTGGACGAGCCCGGGCTGGCCCGGACGCTCTCGCTGCCGCAGGACTCCGACGAGTTCGTCTCGCCGCTGCTGACCAGCTACCGGCTCGCCAACGGCGTCCTGCACAACCCGGCCAACGACCGCCGCACCACCGCCGGCGTGTTCCACATCGCCGAGGGCGGCCTGCCGATCCCCGACGACAAGCTCGCCGTCCCCAAGGCCGTCTTCGCGCGGCTGCTCGAACTGGCGTTCCGTCCGCCCGAGAGCGACCTCGTGCTGCCGTTCACGGCGAACCAGCCGGAGCCGGCCGCGTGCTTCGTCTCGTTGCAGCTGCGACCGCTGGTCGCTCCCGCGGTGCCCGGCTGGGTGCGGGAGAAGCGGATGGAGACCCGGTTCATCGTGCCCGGCGGCCTGGTCGCGAACCTGGACTTCGTCGAGGGAGTCTTCGGCAACGGTGGCGACCCGTACCTGCCGGAGAACGACGCGTCGCTCGCGCCCGAGACCTGGACGGGCCACACCGGGGCGATCATCCTCGCCCCGCACCTGACCAGGGTGACGAAGAAGTCGCTCGGCCTCCCGCACGTCAGCGAGGCCACCGGGCGGCAGAAGCGCGACGGCATGTGCTGGGAGCACGAGGACGAGTGCTACAACGGCGGCCAGGCCTTCAAGGCGTGCGCGCGGGACGCCCGCGGCGTGATCGTCACCGTGATCGCGGACAACTACTTCGGCTACTGCAAGAAGGAGATCAAGACCCAGATCAGCTACTCGGCGAACCTCTTCGGCAACGCGGAGGAGGAGCACGCCGGTGGCGCCCTGGTCTTCCCCAGCTACAACCTCGGCCAGGAGTACACGGTCCACCCGCGCAGCGAGGAGGCCTACCACCTCGCCGACGTGCTCGGCCGCGACCCCGACCGGTTCCACCTGCAGCCCGAGGGCCACGCGACCGACGCCGAGCAGCCGCACATCGTGCTGGTGCCGATGGAGGCGCACTTCTCACTGCGCACCGGACGGATCAGCTGGACGAA
Organism: Propionicimonas sp.; assembly: GCA_040774965.1. Classification (GTDB taxonomy): domain Bacteria; phylum Actinomycetota; class Actinomycetes; order Propionibacteriales; family Propionibacteriaceae; genus Propionicimonas. Next base: position 24,429 of record JAXGTK010000017.1, read on the forward strand.
CCCGAACGGCACCGAGGCGTCCATCGCGCTGCGGGCCGACAAGACCTACCTGACCCCGGACGGCTACCAGGTGCGGATGCTGCAGCAGCCGGCCGACCGCACCCAGTGGAGCCTGCGCGGCACGGTGCCGATGGCCACGAGCTGCCACAAGCCGGCCACGGTCTCCGG
>JAXGTK010000018.1:0-24069 GCA_040774965.1 Propionicimonas sp.
CGACCGGCGCGTCCGGGTGGTCGAGCCCGGCGGGACCACCAGGGCCGTCGACGATCCGGCCCTTCGTGACGCCCCCTCGTTCCTCGGGGGCTCCTCAGGGACCGGGGAGGGTGACCAGGCATCCCCCGGAGGCTCCTCAGGGACCGGGGAGGGTGACCAGGCACCCCCCGGGGACTCCCCAGGGACCGGGGACGGTGACGCCTCCTCGGGGACCGTGGTGCTCGACGAGGACCTGCGCGACCTCGCCCAGGCGTGGGACGAGGTGTCCTGGCGGATCGCGGCACTGCGCGACAACCCTGAGTGCGCGGACGAGGAACACGAGGCGTTCGGCGCCGACTCCCCCGGCCTGGTGGTGGAGCCCACCTTCGAGGTGACCGACGACGTCGCCGCGCCCTACATCGCCGGCGGCGCGCGTCCGAAGGTGGTGATCCTGCGCGAGCAGGGCGTGAACAGCCACGTGGAGACCGCGTTCGCCTTCGACCGGGCCGGGTTCGACGTCTACGACGTGCACATGACCGACCTGCAGGCGGGCCGCTTCGACCTCGGGGACGCGGTCGGGCTGGTGGCGTGCGGCGGCTTCTCCTACGGCGACACGCTCGGCGCCGGCGAGGGCTGGGCCCGATCGGTGCTGTTCAACCCTCGGCTCACCGAGATGTTCGGCACGTTCTTCGCGCGCGAGGACAGCTTCGGCCTGGGCATCTGCAACGGCTGCCAGATGTTCGGGGCACTCGCGGACATCATCCCGGGCGCGGACGCGTGGCCGCGGTTCACCCGCAACCGGTCGGAGCAGTTCGAGGCACGGCTGTCGCTGGTGGAGGTGCTCGACTCGCCGTCCATCTTCTTCTCGGGCATGGCGGGCAGCCGCGTCCCGATCGCGGTCGCGCACGGCGAGGGACTGGCCGACTTCTCCGTCCAGGGGGACGAGGCGTCGGTCGTCCGCTCGGCCCGGTTCAGCCTCGCGGACGGGACGCCGGCGACGACGTACCCGGCGAACCCGAACGGCTCCCCGGACGGGCTGACCGCTGTGACCACGCCGGACGGCCGGTTCACCGCGATGATGCCGCACCCCGAGCGGGTCGCCCGGAACGCGCAGTTGTCGTGGACCCCGGCCCCGCTGGACGAGGCGAGCCCGTGGCTGCGGATGTTCCGCAACGCCCGGGTCTGGGTGGGTTAGGCGACCGGCGGACGAACCCGCCTGGTCAGCCTGCGCAGTCCTGGTCGTGGGAGAGCAGGACGAGGTCCGTCACGTGGCCGTTGAGGACAAAGATGCGGTAGCTGGCCGCCCTGTTGCCGGGAACCGACACGAAGTCGACTCCGGGCGTGTTGGGCAGGTTGGGCCGCCATGACGGGTAAGCCGCGCTGACCTTCGCGGCGCTCGAACCCAGGCCGATGCCCTCGGGCGTCGATACCCCGCTCATCGCCCCGATCATCACGAGCTTGTTCGTGGTGTAGGAGAAGAAGAGCTTGCCGGAAAGGTCCGACTGGTTCCGGTAAGCGGCACCGGCCAGGTGTCCGTCAGGGGGTCGGCCACCGCAGACCCCCTTCGTCCCCTTCACCCCGGTGACCAGCCCGGTCGCCCTCGCCTGCGCCTTGGTCATGCCGAGCAGCAGCGCGCCGTAGCCCGTGGGACCGAGGGTGAGTCCGCCCGGCGAGGGCGAGGCAGACGGGGACGTCGAGGTCGGTGCCGGGACCGCCGGGGTGGCGGAGGAGTCGACCGGCCCACTCGCCGTCGGGGATCCGGTCGGCGTGGTGGGCGCTCCCGCGCACCCGCCGAGGACGAGCAGGGAGGCCACGAGAACCGGCGCGATCCGTGCGCTGCCCCCCATGGCCCTACTCCGCGCAGTCCTGGTCGAGCGCCTGAAGCGTGAGTTCGACGACCTGCCCGTCACGGACGCCGATGCGGTAGTACGCCTTCGCGTTGCCCGGCGCCTTCACGTAGCCCACGCCGTAGGACTCCTTGCGGTACCCGTTCCAGCGCGGATAGGCCGCGCGCACCTGCGCGGTGGTCGTGCCCAGGGCGATGCCCTCCGGGGTGGCCAGGTCGTCCATCGCGGCGATGATGACGAGCTTGCCGGTGTTGGTCGAGAAGAACAGCTTGCCGTCGAGGTCGGCGGCCGGGTCGGCCCCGACGAGCCTGCCGTCGCCCGCCACGCCGCACCGGCCCTTCGTGCCGACGATCCCAGTGGCGAGCCCGCTCGCCCTCGCCTCGGCCTTGGTCATGCCGAGGACGAGGTCGCCGAGCCCCTTCGGGCCCAGGGCGGGTGTCGCGTCCGTGGTCGACTCCGACGGCGACGGCGAGGGGGTCGTGGAGGGCGGCGCGTCCGGCGACGGGGAGGCGGCGTCCGTGGCGGCTGTGGACGCGACCGGCGGCGCCTGGATCACCACCGTGCACCCGCCCAGGGCGAGGGCCGCAGCCGCACCCGTTACGACACCAAGCAGCCTGTGCAATCGCACGGCTCCCCCTCCCGCCGAAGTGACTGTCCCCCATGTTGGGGGGTCGGGCACCACGAGGGGCAGGGCAAGCATTACCACCGGAGCGCCCGCCGATCGCCCGGAGCCCGGCCGCCGGCGCACCCGGGAACGCCGACGGCCCGGCACCACCGGGGTGCCGGGCCGCCTCCGGGTCGGCTCAGTGCAGCAGCCTGGCCCGGATCCGGGACAGGTCCGCCCGGCTGATCGAAATGCCGTCGCGCAGGTAGGCCCGCTCGGTGCCGAACACGGTCGCGACCTCGTCGTAGCCGGCCTCGAGGTAGGACTCCCGCACGTCCAGCAGCGGCTCGTAGATCGCCGCGTAGGCCGCCGGCAGCGAACCCAGCACCGCCTCGTTGTAGGCGGCCCGGTAGGTGTTCGAGAGCAGGTAGTCGCTCATCACGGTGTCCCGGGGCACGCCCAGCATCAGCAACAGGGTGGCCGAGGCCCAGCCGGTGCGGTCCTTGCCGGCCGTGCAGTGGTAGACCACCCCGCCCTTGCGGCCGGCGATCAGGTCGAAGACCTTGGCGTAGGCCTGCCGGGCCAGGTCGCTGGACACCATCTGGCGTTCGGCGTCCTCCATCATCTGCACCGCGTCCGCCGCCGAGACCGGCGTGAACCCCGCGGTCGAACCGAGCACGTCGGCCACCACGTAGTCCACCCCGTCCCAGAGGACATCCGGCGAGGTGGTGCGCTCGTCGGCGGTGCGCAGGTCGATGTCGGTGGTGATGCCGAGTCGCGTCAGCTCGGCCCGGTCGGCGGCGGTGAGATTGTTCAGCGCGTCGGAGCGGTACACCTGGCCCATCGCCACCCAGTGGCCGTCCGCGGTGGCGTAGCCGCCGGCGTCCCGGAGGTTCGTGGTGCCCTGCAACCGGATCAGCCGGTCGGCGACGACGATGTCCTGGCCACGGTCGGGCACCAGCCGGAACCACTGCCGGTCGGCGCTGCCGGACACGCTCACCGTCACCGAACCGGTACCGGCGCCGGTCGCGACGACCCGGCGGCGAGGCACCTGCTGGGTGTCGGCGGTGTAGATCCGGACCCGTCGGACGCCGGGGGCGTCCCAGGCGACGGTGAAGGTCCCGTCCTGGTTGTCGGTGACCTCGGCGGAGTCGAACCAGACCGCGCGGTGGGCGCTGCTGGTTCGTTGGGCCGGCGCAGCCTGTGCGGGCGCGACGGCGACGGGAATCAGCGCGAGGCTGAGCAGGACGGCCACGACGGCGGCCAGGCGGATACGCAGGTGCAACATGGCGCTGACGGTTCCGTGGGTGGGTGAACGATCCGTGAGCAGCGACCGCCCGGGTGGCGAACCCGCCATGACATCTCCCGCCGAAGCGCGTCCCACCGGCCCGCGCACCGATCGTCATGGACGCGTCACCAACAGGTTCCCGTCCGGTCACCCGGTGTCCGTAGCCTTCCGGCATGCCCGTCGAGCCCGCGGCCCGTCCGGTCCCTCCCGGCACCCTCGTCCTCCAGATCGGCCCGTTCAAGACCGGGACGACCGCGATCCAGCACGCCGCCTCCCGGCGCCGCACCGAACTCGCCGCGCGCGGGGTGGTGTACCCGGGCACCGGCCTGAACCACCGCTGGGGCTGCAGCGCGCTGGTCGGGTTCACCTGGGGCTGGAGCAGCCGGGACGCCGTCGCCGCCGAGCCCCGGCACGGCCGCGCCCTGCTGAAGGAGATCGACCGGGCGCCGCGCAACGCCCGGGTGTGGCTGTCCTACGAGCGCCTCGCCGTGCTCGACACCGAGCGGGCGCGCGACCTGTGCCGGGAACTCGGCCACCCGCACGTGGTGGTGGGGCTGCGTCCGCTGCGCTCGCTGCTGGCCTCGGAGTGGCAGCAACTCGTCAAGAGCGGGCGCCTGCCCGGCGACCTCGACGGCTGGGCCCACAAGACGATGGACGCCGCGGCCGCCGGATCCGCCACGGCACGCCACTTCGACCACGCGGCGCTGGTCGAGCGCTGGGCGGGGATCGTCGGCGCCGACGCGGTGACCTGCGTGGTGGTGGACCCGCGCCACCGCGAGAACCTCCCCCGGGCGATGGAGGGCCTGCTCGGACTCCCCTCCGGCCTGCTCGAACTGCCCGGGACCGGCCAGGGACACCTCGACAACCGCGCCCTCACCGCCGCCGAGCTCGCCCTGGTCAGTGCTGTCGCGCGCGACCTCCGCGGTCGCGGGATGACGCACGAGGCCTACGGCGAGCTGATCGCCGGCGGCATGATCCCCCGGCTGCTGGACCGGCGTCCCGATCCTTCCGAGCTGCGCATCGGGCTGGGCCCGGAGGCGGCCGCGCGCGCCGCCGAACTCGACCGGGCCGCCGCGGAACGGGTGGGCGCCGGCGGCGTCCGGGTGCTGGGGGGACTGGACTGGTACGCCGGCGACGGCGATCGGCTGCCTGCGACGGGCGAGGCTCCCGCGGCGCTGCCCGACCTGGTACCGCTGGAGATCGCGAGCGCCGCGGTGCTCGGCAGCGCCGACCGGCTGCGGACGCTGCACACGCAGCAGGCGCGTACGCCGCTGTGGCGGATCGCGCGCCGCCGGCTCGGACGCAGGCTGCGCCGGCTGCTGGGCCGGTTGCAGGCCGCCCGACGACGGGTGACCCGCCGCTCGTTGCCCGCGAGCCAGCCCGGCACAGGCTGAGGCGGCCGGGGGCTCAGCCCTCCCCGGACACCCGGGTCACGAAGTCGGCCACCTCGTCGAGCATCTCGACCAGGTGCTCGGGCTGGCCGGTCCAGACCTGGCGGGCGGTCGGCAGCCCGGCCAGCAGCATCGAGGCGCTGAGGTCGTCCACGGCCATGCCGCGCGGGGCGGGAAGAGCCGCGATCGCCGCGGCGCGGGCGCGCTGGTCGGGACTGAGCCCCGCCCACCACGACTCGAGGGTCGACAGATCGGCCATGGCCACGATTCTGGCGACGGGTGCCGGGTCTCGACAAGCTCGACCAGCCGGAGGTCGGGGCTCGACCATCCGTGGAGCGGGCCTGGGCAGCCGCGGCATCCCGTTATGCTGCCGCCATGCTGATCATCGGCCTCGTCCTGTTCGGAATGCTCGTGGGGGCGGCTGCGCAACTCGTGCTCGGGAAGTCGCGCAAGGGCATCGACTGGGCCATGGCCTTCGTCGCCGGGCTCGCCGGCTCGTTCGTCGGCGGCCTGCTCGTGAGCCTGCTGCTCGGGGACGGCCTGGAGCTGCGCCCGTCCGGCCTGATCGGCTCGTTCGTCGGAGCCCTGATCGTCACCGCCGCCTGGCAGTGGTGGAAGCGGCGCACCAGGTAGACCGGCTGCCGTCACCGGGGGGAGGCGAAGAGGTGAGTGAGAGCGCCACCAGGGCCCCGATCGTCCTGGTGGTCGAGGACGAGGTGCCCCTGCGCGAGTCCGTCGCGCGGCACCTCTCGGCCAACGGCTTCACCGTGGTCGGGGCCGGGTCCGTGGCAGACGGCCAGGCCGCCGCCTGGGAGCACCAGCCCGACGTCATCCTGCTCGACGTCCTGCTCCCGGACGGTTCCGGCTATGAACTGTGCGCCAGGCTCCGTCCGGTCACCGCCGCCCCGATCATCTACATCACCGCGCTCGGCCAGGACCGCAACATCGTCCAGGGCCTCGCCAGCGGTGCCGACGACTACATCGCCAAGCCGTTCAGCCTCGACGTGCTGCTCGCCCGGATCCAGGCGCAGCTGCGACGGACGGCGTCCCCACGCAAGGGCCGGATCGACCTGCCGCCCCTGCACCTGGACTTCCTCACCGGCCAGGTCCTCCTGGAGGGCCGCGAGGTGGCCCTGACCAAGATGGAGCTCCAGCTGCTCGGCCACTTCGCCACCCACGTCGGGGTCGGTGCCACCCAGGCCGAACTCCTCACCGCCGTGTGGCGTTCCAAGGCCGACATCCCCACCAACACCGTCCGCCAGACCGTCTCGTCGCTGCGCCGCAAGCTCGGCCTCAACCCCGGCAGCGCCTTCGAGCTCGAGATGGCCCCCGACAAGCGCTACGTCTTCCGGCAGGTCCGCTTCGACCCCTCCTGATCCGGGGTCGTCACTCCGCCAGCGGGAGCGTCAGCCGGACGGTGGTCCCCGCGCCCGGCGTGGACTCGAAGGTCAGGTCGCCGCCGTGCCCGACCGCGATCTCGCGCGAGATCAGCAGGCCGATGCCCAGCCCGGTGTCCCGCGCCGAGCGGACGCCGTCCAGCCGCGTCCGTACCGAGTGGCGGCCGAGCTGCTCCAGGACGTGGGGCGCGATGCCCTCACCGGTGTCGGCGACACTCAGCTGCGCCATGCCGGCCCGTACGTCCACCGCCACGCTGATGGTGCCGGAGTGGGTGTGCCGGGACGCGTTCGACAGCAGGTTCACCAGTACCTGCGTGATCCGCTCCCGGTCGGCGAGCACGACCGGCGCAGCGCTCCCGGACGGCACCACGAGGGTGTTGCCGTGTTGCGTCAGCAGGTGGCTGTACACCTGCAGCGTCTGCTGGATCAGCGTGTCGAGGTTCACCGGACGCGGGTCCAGCGACAGCCGCCCCTCTCCGATCCGGCCGAGATCCAGCAACTGGCCGACCAGCCGGCCCAACCGGTCCGTCTCCTCCCCGATCACCCCGAGGTCGGAGGCGGCCCTCGACGAGCCCGCGTCGCGCCGCTCCAGGTCGAGGTCCGCCTCGTCCACATGCGTCCGGATCACCGCCAGCGGGGTGTTCAACTCGTGCGCCACCAGCGCGAGGAACTCGGCCCGGGCGGTGTCGATCCGCGCCAGCTCGGCGTTCCGGGCCGTCAGTTGGCGCTGGTTGCGCTCGTACATGCGTACCCACAGCCGCAGGGCCACCACCAGCGCCGTCCCGGTGGCGAGGATCGAGTACAGCTGGTCGAACACCACCGCCCACTCGGACGGCAGCGGCGTGACCAGTCCCGGCCAGGCGTACGCCGCCAGCATGCAGCCGATGAACACCACGGCCTCCAGCGGCACCACCACCAGCAGGGCCCGTCCCTCGAGGATGATCGCGGAGAACGCGAGCGCGAACGCGAACCAGATCGGCATCCCGCTGTGGTTGCCGCCGCCGAGGAAGAACAACCAGGGGAAGAACACCACGAACAGGATGCCGACGGCGACCATGTAGGTCAGCTGGTAGTACCCGGTGGACCGGCCGAACCAGACCAGCGCGAGGATCAGCAGTCCCGCCAGGGCGTTGATCCCGACCGTCCAGTCCTGGCTGCCGAGCACGACGTTGAACAGTGCCGAACCCCAGCAGATCGGGACGCCGACCATCGCGGTGATCGCGATCAGCTGGGCCCGGAAGTCGTCGCTGTCGGCACCACGCAGCAGGCTGCCGGGCAGGCGCCTGATCGACGCCCAGACGTCCGTATCGACCATGGCCCGACCCTACTTTCGTGGGAGTGGGAACGTCCCGATTCAACCGCGACCCGCCGGACGCACCGCTTCCGATAAAAGACCTTTGATCGACGGGCCCGCAGCCTCCCCCGGGCAGCATGCTCTATCCGTGCACGGCGCACCGGCGAACGTTGGGGGGATGTTCGATGGGTTGTTGCGGGCGGGGAGCACGCCAGAGGGGGAGCCGAGCCGCCCGGGTACCGCAGAGCGGTTCCCGGGCGTAACGGCCCCGGTGCCGCGTCCGCCGACCCCTGGAGGGACATGAAGAGACTCATCGCGCTGCTCGCTGCGATCGGCTTCGCCACCACGCTGCTCGTCACCGCGGCCATCGGCCACTCCCCCGAGCCCTCGCCGGCGTCACGGGCGGCGGCTCACCTGTAGCCGGACGCCGGCCGGGTCACTGCGGACGCGAGCGACGCAGCACCTCCCGCAGCATGCTGGCCCCGACGAACAGCAGGAACGCGGCGAACAGCCAGGCGGCGACCTGGGCGGGCAACTGGTGGGCGATCCACGACCCGACCGGGCCGGTGAACAGGGCCGCGACCCCCACCACCAGGCCGGCGCGCACGTCCACGTTGTGCCTGCGTAGGTTCGCCCACAGGCCCGAGGCCAGGGTCGGCACCATCATCACCAGCGCGGCGCCCTTCGCGGCCAGGTCGCTGGCGCCGAAGGCGAACATCATCACCGGCACGACCACCCCGCCCCCGCCGATCCCCAGGAGCGGCGACAGCGTGCCGGCGACCAGCCCGAGCACGACCAGCCCGACGATCTGCACGGGGCCCAGCTCCATCTCCGAGGTCCGGCTCGGCACCTCGACGACCAGTTGCACCACCATCACCACGACGAAGGCGATGAACACCCACTGGGCGAGCCGGCGGGAGATGTGGTGCAGCAGCCAGGTGCCCAGCTGCGCCCCCGCGACCGCGCCGACCGCCAGCAGGCAGCCGACCAGCACGTTCACGCTGCCGGCCACGCTGTAGGAGACCAGAGAGGAGAGCACCGCCGGGGTGATCGCCAGCAGCGACGTGCCGACCGCCAGCCGGTGGTCGAGCCGCATCACCACGACCAGCCCCGGTACGACGATCATGCCGCCGCCGACGCCGAACAGGCCCGAGAACAGTCCCGCGGCCAGGCCGATGGCCAGCAGCAGCAGGACGCGGCGCGCCGACCAGCGCGGCTCAGCAGTGGGTTCTGACACCGCAGCCCTTCCTCACAGCACCGATCCGGGCGTGTAGGCCGCACCGGCCGGGTACCGGGCGGCCAGCTCGCCGACCCGGGCGGCGATCGCGTCCACCTGGCCGCGGGCCGAGCCGGTCAGCTCGAGCGGGTCGGCCAGCGCGGCGTCCAGCTGTTCGCGGGAGAGCCCGCCCAGCCGGGGGTCGGCGGCGAGCCGGTCGAGCAGGTCGTTGCCGGCGGCGCCCTGCCGCATGGCCAGCGCGACCGCGACCGCGTGCTCCTTGATCGCCTCGTGCGCGGCCTCGCGTCCCACTCCCGCCCGGACGGCGGCCATCAGCACCTTCGTGGTGGTCAGGAACGGCAGGTAGCGGGCCAGTTCGGCCTCGATCACGGCCGGGAACGCGCCGAACTCGGCCAGCACCGTCAGGAACGTCTCGAACAGGCCGTCCAGGGCGTAGCAGGCGTCCGGCAGCGCGACCCGGCGGACGACCGAGCAGGCGACGTCCCCCTCGTTCCACTGGTTGCCGGCCAGCTCGCCGGCCATGGACGCGTACCCGCGCAGCACCACCGTCAGGCCGTTCACCCGCTCGCACGAGCGCGTGTTCATCTTGTGCGGCATCGCCGAGGACCCGACCTGGCCCTCCTTGAAACCCTCGGTGACCAGTTCCTGGCCGGCCATCAGCCGGATCGTCGTCGCGAGGCTCGACGGGCCGGCCGCGACCTGCACCAGCGCGCTCAACACGTCGTAGTCGAGCGAGCGCGGATACACCTGGCCGGTCGCCGTGAACACCCCGCCGAAGCCGAGGTGGTCGGCCACGTCCTGCTCCAGTTGAGCGAGCTTCGCGGTATCCCCGCCGAGCAGGTCGAGCATGTCCTGCGCGGTGCCCATCGGGCCCTTGATGCCGCGTGCCGGGTAGCGGCGGACCAGTTCATCGACCCGGTCGAAGGCAACCAGCAGCTCGTCCGCCGCGTTGGCGAACCGCTTGCCCAGCGTGGTCGTCTGCGCGGCGACGTTGTGCGAGCGCCCGGCCATCGGCAGGTCGCGGTACGCCACGGCGAGCCGGGCCAGGTTCACCAGCACGGTGACGATCCGCTCCCGGACCAGTTCGAGGGACGACAGCAACTGGCGCTGCTCGATGTTCTCGGTGAGGTCGCGGCTGGTCAGGCCCTTGTGCACGTGCTCGTGGCCGGCGAGGGCGTTGAACTCCTCGATCCGGGCCTTCACGTCGTGCCGGGTGATCCGCTCGCGGGCGTCGATGGACGCCAGGTCGACGCGGTCGACGACGGCCTCGTAGTCCGCGATCACCGCGTCCGGGTCGTCCCCGCCGAAGTCCACGCCCAGTTCGGCCTGCGCCCGCAGCACCGCCAGCCAGAGCCTCCGCTCGGCGATGATCTTCGCCTCCGGTGACCAGATCTCCCGCATCGCCGGCGAGGCGTACCGGGTGGCCAGGACGTCGGGGATCATGCGGTGGCCTCCTTGCCTGCGCCCTTCGTGACGCTCGCCGGCGCTCGCTCCTCGGGGACCGTGGATGCATCCGATGCCTTGAGGGCGATGTCGGAGCGGTGGAAGCCGCCCGGCAGGCCGATCCCGGCGACCTTCGCGTAGGCGGCCTCGCGGGCCTCGGCCAGCGTCGCGCCGGTGCCGACGACGGTGAGGACACGGCCGCCGGCACTGACGAGCCGGCCGGACGCGTCCAGCCCGGTCCCCGCGTGGAACACGCCCTCGGCGTCCGCGCCCGTGATCGGGTCGCCCTTGCGCGGCGAGGCCGGATAGCCCTCGGCGGCCACCACGACGCCCACCGCGGCCCCGCTGCCCCACTCCAGCGGGGCGTGCCCGCCGAGCGTGCCGGTCGCGGCGGCGTGCAGCACCTCGTACAACGGCGTCCGCAGCCGGGTCAGCAGCGGCTGGGTCTCCGGGTCGCCGAAGCGGCAGTTGAACTCCACCACCCGGACGCCGCGCGACGTCAGCGCGAGCCCCGCGTAGAACAGCCCCACGAACGGGGTGCCGCGGCGACGCAGTTCGTCCACGGTCGGCTGGATCACCGTCCTGACGACCTCGGCGGTCAGCCCCTCCGGCGCCCACGGGAGCGGCGTGTAGGCGCCCATGCCGCCGGTGTTCGGCCCGGTGTCGCCGTCGCCGACCCGCTTGAAGTCCTGGGCCGGCTCGAACGGCAGCACGTGCTCGCCGTCGGACAGCGCGAACAGGCTCACCTCGGGCCCGTCGAGGTACTCCTCGATGATCACCCGCCGGCAGCTCGCCGCGTGCCGGATCGCCGCATCCCGGTCACCGGTGACGATCACGCCCTTGCCCGCGGCCAATCCGTCGTCCTTCACCACGTAGGGCGCCCCGAACTCGTCGAGGGCAGCCACCACCTCGTCCATCGAGAGGCACAACCGGGCGTCCGCGGTGGGCACCCCGGCGGCCTCCATGATCTCCTTGGCGAACGCCTTGCTGCCCTCCAGCATCGCCGCCGCACCCGACGGGCCGAACACCGCGATCCCCTTCGCGCGGACGTCGTCGGCCACCCCGGCCACCAGCGGCGCCTCCGGGCCCACCACGACCAGGTCGGCGCCCAGCTGCACGGCGAGCGCGGCGACGGCCTCACCGTCCAGCGCGTCCACCGGGTGGTTGGTCCCGACGGCGGCCGTCCCCGGGTTGCCGGGCGCGACGTGCACCACCACCTCGGGGTCGCGGCCGAGCGCCCACGCCAGGGCGTGTTCGCGGCCTCCGGATCCGATCACCAGCACGGTCTTGGTCACGGCGGTGATCCTACCGAGGCCCGGAGCGGCCGGACGCGCAGTGACCGGGCCCGGACCCGGGGGACCGGAGACCCCCGTCGCCCGCCGCGGCTACGCCGGCGCCCAGCGCTGCATGAACGGGAAGACCAGCATGCTGAACAGCACGAAGGTGCCGAGCACCGCCCACCAGCGCCACGACACCCGCCCGGTGCGGGCGTCCATGCCGGTGGCAACCACCGCGGCGATCGTGGTGCCGAGGTTCAGGGCGGTCATGAACAGGCCGAACCAGTAGAGGCGTCCACCGATCTGGATCCACGAGATGTACGCGACGGTGAGGAAGCACGCCGTGAGGCCGAGGAAGCTGAGCAGGATCGGCACCCACCAGGGTGTCGGGGTCGGCAGCTTCTTCGCCATGGTCAGAGCAGGTCGTGCAGCATCACGACTTCCTCGCGGTCCGGGCCCACGCCGATGCCGGAGATCCGGCAGCGCACCAGCTCCTCGAGACGGCGCACGTAGGCCTGGGTGTTCCTCGGCAGGTCGGCGAACGTCCGGCAGCCGGAGATGTCCTCGGTCCAGCCGTCCAGGTACTCATACACCGGGACGGCGTGGTGGAAGTCGGTCTGGGTCATCGGCAGGGTCGTGGTGCGCTCACCCTTGACGTCGTAGGCGACGCAGACGGGGATCTTCTCCCAGCCGGTGAGGATGTCGAGCTTGGTCAGGAACATGTCGGTGAAGGCGTTCGCGGTGACCGCGGCCTCCACGACCAGCGCGTCGAACCAGCCGCAGCGGCGGTTGCGTCCGGTGGTGGTGCCGAACTCGGCGCCCTCCTGGCGCAGGCGCTCGCCGTCGGCGTCCAGCAACTCGGTGGGGAACGGGCCCTCGCCCACCCGCGTGGTGTAGGCCTTCATGATCCCGATCGCGCGGTCGATCCGCATCGGTCCCACCCCGGACCCGGTGCACGCACCGGCGGCGATCGGGTTGGAGCTGGTCACGTAGGGGTAGGTGCCGTGGTCGACGTCGAGGTGGTGGGCCTGAGCCCCCTCGAACAGCACGAGCTTGTTCTGGTCGAGGGCGGTGTTCAGGACGCGCACCACGTCGGTCACCATCGGCCGCACCCGCTCGGCGTGCACCAGCAGTTCCTCGGTGACCTCCGCAGGCTCGATGGCCCGGCGGTTGTAGACCTTCACGAGCAGGTGGTTCTTCTGCTCGAGCGCCGCCTCCACCTTCTGGGCGAGGATCTTCTCGTCGAACAGGTCCTGCACCCGGATGCCGAGCCGGTTGATCTTGTCGGAGTAGGCCGGGCCGATGCCGCGTCCGGTGGTGCCGATCCGGCGGTTGCCGAGGAAGCGCTCGGTGACCTTGTCCATCACCTTGTGGTACGACGCGATGATGTGGGCGTTCGCCGAGATGAGCAGCTTCGAGGTGTCCACCCCGCGCGCGTTCAGGCCGTCGATCTCCTCGAACAGCACGTCGAGGTCGATCACCACGCCGTTGGCGATCACGGGGGTGCTGTTGGGGGAGAGGATGCCGGACGGGAGCAGGTGCAGCGCGTACTTCTCGCCGTTCACCACCAGGGTGTGCCCGGCGTTGTTGCCGCCCGAGTACCGGACGGTGTAGTCGACCCGGTCGCCCAGCTGGTCGGTGGCCTTCCCCTTGCCCTCGTCGCCCCATTGCGCGCCGACGACCACGATTCCCGGCATGGTCCTGCCCCTTCTCAGTCAGAAAGCCCGCGGCATCGCCGACCGGGCTCTTGCGGCCTTACCTTACCGGGTGGCCCGATGGGCGGCGGAACGAGGGAGGATCTGTGCGCTTGATCAGGCGAACCGGCGCCGGGGCCCGTCCGGCACCATCGAGCGCGCGAATTCCCCTCGGCGGGGTCAGAAGACCCCGGAAGTGAGCGCGAGCAGGACGAGCACGTTCGCCAGGACGGCCAGCCAGAACACGACCTGGAAGCTGGTCTTGCGGTTCTTGTGCCGCAGCACCTGCTGGGCGACGACCGCGCCGGGCCAGCCGCCCAGCAGCGCGACCAGCTGGAGCGTGCTCTCCGGGGTGCGCCAGGCGCCGCGGACCGCGGCCCGCTTGTCCGTGGCGTAGAGCAGGTACGCGGCCACGCTCAGGCCGAGGTAGGCCAGCGGGACCCACACCGACGTCCCCCGCACGGCGACGGCGAACCAGAGGTACGCGGCGAGGGCCAGCACGGGGACGAACGCCACCAGCGCGACCGGCCCGCGGTGGGCGCCCCGCCGGTCGGCGTGCCCGCGCAGGGTGCAGGTGCGCCGCGCCCGGACCGCGCAGGGACGCCCGTCGGCGGAGGTGCCGAGCTCGAACTGGACGAAGTCCCCCGACTGCGGGCGTCCGCCCGCCGCGTCGAAGGCGGAGATGTGCACGAAGGTCCGGCGCCCGGCGTCCTCGACGAAGCCGAACCCGCGCTCGTCGTTCCACTCCGCCAGCACCCCCCTGTGACGGGCGGCGCGAGGGGTCATGCCCGCGATCGTAGCCACAGCCGGGCCGCCGCGGGCCCCAATGGCGGTACCGGGGACGCGGAACGGCCCGGGGCCGGAGCCCCGGGCCGTTCTCAGCTCCGATCAGCCGATCGTCTTGCCGACGCTGCGCAGGTACTCGCAGGCCTCGACGACACGCTTGGCCATGTTGGCCTCGGCCTCCTTGCCCCAGGCGCGGGGGTCGTACTGCTTCTTGTTGCCGACCTCGCCGTCGATCTTCAGCACGCCGTCGTAGTGCTTCAGCATCCAGTCGGCGACCGGGCGGGTGAAGGCGTACTGGCCGTCGGTGTCGATGTTCATCTTCACCACGCCGTAGTCGACCGCGTCCGAGATCTCCTGCGGGCTCGAGCCGGAGCCGCCGTGGAAGACCAGGTCGAACGGCTTCTCGACGCCGTACTTGGCGCCGACCGCGTCCTGGATCTCCTTCAGCACCTCGGGACGCAGCTTGACCGCACCGGGCTTGTAGACGCCGTGCACGTTGCCGAAGGTGAGGGCCGTGATGTAGCGGCCCTTCTCGCCGAGGCCGAGCACCTCGATGGTGCGCAGGCCGTCCTCGACCGAGGTGTACAGCTTCTCGTTGATCTCCGCGGCGACGCCGTCCTCCTCGCCACCGACGACGCCGACCTCGATCTCGAGGATCTGGTGCGCCTTGCTGGTCAGCGACAGCAGCTCGTCGGCGATCTTCAGGTTCTCCTCGACGGGCACGGCCGAGCCGTCCCACATGTGCGACTGGAACAGCGGCTCGAGGCCCTTGTTCACGCGCTCCTGGGAGATCGCGATCAGCGGCTTCACCCAGGTGTCGATCTTGTCCTTCTGGCAGTGGTCGGTGTGCACCACGATGTTGACCGGGTAGTTCTTGGCCACCACGTGGGCGTACTCGGCGAGTGCCACCGAGCCGGAGACCTTGTCCTTGATGGTCGGACCCGACGCGTACTCCGCGCCGCCGGAGCTGACCTGGATGATGCCGTCCGAGCCCGCCTCGGCGAAGCCGGCCAGTGCGGCGTTCAGGGTCTGCGAGGAAGTGATGTTGATCGCCGGGTAGGCGAACTTGCCCTTCTTCGCGGCATCAATCATCTCGGCGTACTTCTCGGGACTGGCAATGGGCATTCGGTGTGGCCTCTCATCGGTGACGCGCCCACCACGTCGCGGGCGCCTGGTAGAACGCCCCCAGTCTCTCAAATGTCAGGCCAAGTTTCGCCCCTCCGGCAAGGATTGGACGCCCCCGTCCGGGCAGTGGCCGGACCGGGCGCGGGAGCGGCCGGGAGGGGCGGAGTCCAGACGAGCCCGGCGCCAGTGCCGGGGAGGATCAGTCCAGGCGTGAGAGGTCCACCCACGCCCGTCCCGAGGACAGCACGCGGACGGCGGCGTCGAGGGTGGCCGGCATGGTGTCGGTGTAGTCGAGGGGTACCCGGCTGGTGGAACGGTCCCGTCCGGTCGCCACGAGGGTCGTGGACCCGCCCAGGGAGCCCGGCCGGACGACCACCGAGCCCACCTCCGGCCAGACCAGCCAGCGCTGCCCGATCAGCATGCCGTCGCGGTTCAGGCCGATGGCCAGGCCGGGACGGGCGAGGTCGGCGTCCCGGCGCACGCGCAGCAGCTGGACCACGCTGAACCCCACCGAGATCAGCCCGGACGCCGCCGAGACCAGGATGATCCACGGGGCCCAGCCCCCGAACTGCTCGGGCCACAGGTACCAGATGCCACCCGCGAGCGCGATGCCGAGCACCATCGACCCGAGCCGCCACAGCAGCAGGCTGCGGGCACGCGCCAGGTGCCGCTCGGCCAGGCCGTCGGCGTAGTAGACCCCGTACTCGTCGCTCATCGCGCCCAATCCTAGGTGGCGCTGCCGGGGTCCCGGCGAACCCGGCGTCTGTCACGGCCGGCGGGTCAGGGTCGCGGACGCCACTGGAGCGACCAGTGGTACATCGCGATCGCGGCGGCGGCGCCGGCGTTCAGCGAGCGGGTCGAGCCGAACTGGGTGATCGCCACCACGCGCTCGCAGCCGGACGCGAGCTCGTCCGTCAGCCCCGGGCCCTCGGAGCCGAAGACCAGGCAGCAGTGTTCGGGCAGGGACTGTCCCTCCAGCGGCACCGAGCCGGGGATGTTGTCCACCCCGACCGGGATCACGCCCGCCTCGCCGAGCCAGTCGAACAGGGACGCCTCGTCGGGGTGGTGGTGGACGTGCAGGTAGCGGTCGGTGACCATCGCCCCGCGCCGGTTCCAGCGGCGGCGTCCGACGATGTGCACGCCCGCCACGTTGAAGGCGTTCGCCGTGCGCACGATGGAGCCGATGTTGAAGTCGTGCTCCCAGTTCTGGATCGCCACGTGCAGCGGCGCCCTGCGGGTGTCGAGGTCGGCGACGATCGCGTCCACCGTCCAGTACCGGTAGGGGTCGGCGACGTTGCGGCGGTCGCCTCCGGCGAGCAGTTCGGGGTCGTGGCGCGGGTCGTCCGGCCAGGGCCGGGGGTGCGGTCCGACGCCGGGACTGCTCACAGCCGCCACCTCGTCGTCGCTCAGGGAGGGCATGGGCGCCACGCTACCCTTGGACGTCGTGAACCTGTTGCTCCAGCCGGCCCTCCTGCCCCTGCTGCTGCCCGACTGGCTCGACCCGGCCGTCATCATCCAGAACCTGGGCAACTGGGCGCTGTGGGGGGTGGCGCTCCTGGTCTTCATCGAGTGCGCGATCTGGCCGATCCTTCCCGGCGACTCGCTGTTGTTCACGGCGGGCATGTTCATCGCGACCGGGTCGATCACCTTCGGCGCGCTGACGTCCTGGCAGGTGCTGCTGGTCTCCTGCGTGATCCTCACCGTCGCCGCGGTCGCGGGCAACATCGCCGGCTACTGGCTCGGTCACCTGATCGGCCCGCCCCTGTTCAAGCCGCGGTCCGGCTTCTGGGGCAAGGTCTTCGACCCGAAGTACGTCGACAAGACCCATGACCTCCTGCGCCGCTACGGCGACCGGGCGCTCGTGCTCGCCCGGTTCGTGCCGCTGGTGCGCACGTTCGTGACGCTGATCGCCGGCATCGGCAAGATGAACTTCAGGTACTTCATCCTCTACACCGCCATCGGCGGCGTGGCCTGGGCGTTCGGCGTGACCATCCTCGGCTTCTTCCTCGGCCGGATCGACTTCATCGCACGCAACATCGACCTGGTGCTGGTGGCCATCGTCCTCGTCTCGGTGCTGCCGATGGTGTTCGAGGCCCTGCGGGCCCGCCGCCAGTCGCGGACGGACGTGACCGAGAGCTGATGCCGACCTCCCGCACCAGCATCGGCTGGATGCCCGGGGAGCCGGACACGCGTCCGGCGGCCGGGCAGGCCGAACTGGACGCCGCGGTCGCCGCGCTGGCCGGACGCCGGGTCGCAGCGCTCACCGGCGCGGGCTTCTCCACCGACTCGGGCCTGCCCGACTACCGCGGCCCGGACGCCAAGCCGCGCAACCCGATGACCTACGACCAGTTCGTCGGCAGTGCGGCCATGCGGCGGCACTACTGGGCCCGCAACCACCTCGGCTGGCACCACATGCACGCCACCGAACCCAACGAGGGCCACTACGCGCTCGCCCGGCTGGAGGCGGCCGGCGCGGTCACGGGCGTGATCACCCAGAACGTCGACCGGCTGCACGAGCGGGCCGGGTCGAAGCGGGTCGTGGACCTTCACGGGAACTACAACGTCATACGCTGCCTGTCCTGCGGCTGGACGTGCTCGCGCGCCGAACTGGACGCCATGCTGCTGGCCCTGAACCCCGGTTTCCTGGAGCGGGTGACCGAACTCGGTGACATCGAGGTCGCGCCGGACGCCGACGCCGTCCTGGAGTCCACCGCCGACTTCGTCGTCGCCGCCTGCCCGCGGTGCGGCGGCATCCTCAAGCCCGACATCGTGTTCTTCGGCGAGTCCGTGCCGCCCGCCACCGTGAGGGCGGCCTACGACCTCGTGGACGCCTCGGACGCCCTGCTGGTGGCGGGCACCTCGCTGGCCGTGATGTCCGGGTTGCGGTTCGTGCGGCACGCCTCGGGCGCGGGCCTGCCGGTCGTGCTGGTGAACCGCGGCCTGACCAGGGGCGACCAGCTCGCGTCCGTCCGGCTCAACGCGGGCACGACCGAGGTGCTCACGTATCTCGAGCACCACCTCTCCTGACGCCGAACGCCTCCGTTTCGGTCGAGTGCCTCTGCTCAGGCAGGGGCGTTCGACCGAAACGGAGGCGTTCGCTGCGAAAGGCGTCCTACTGCTGCGGCGGCTGCTGGTAGGTGGGCGGGGTGTAGCCGCCGTCCTGGGGCGACTCGGGCGCCTGGGCCTGTGCCGGCGGCGCGTAAGTGGGCGGCTGCGGCGCGCCGAGTTCTCCGGGAGCGGGCGCGGCCGGGTCGGCCTGCGGGTACGCCTGCGGGTTGGGCAGGCCGCCCTGCTGCGATCCCGCGGTGAGCTGGTCGTTCGTCGGCTCCGGGACGGCCGCCTCGGGCCGGTCGCTGATCTCGCCGAAGCTGACCTTCGGCGCCTGCCGCACCATGGGGTCGTTGACCTCGAAGTAGGTCGCCTTCTCGAAGTGGAACATGCCGGCGAGGACGTTGGACGGGAACGACTCGACCTGGGTGTTGTAGTTGCGCACGTTGGCGTTGTAGAACCGCCGGCCGGCCGCGATCCGGTCCTCGGTGGAGGCCAGTTCGCGCTGCAGTTCCAGGAAGTTCACGTTGCTCTTCAGCTCGGGGTACGCCTCCACGCTGACCAGCAGGTTGCGGACGGCGCCGCTCAGCGCCTCCTCCGCCCGGGCCCGTTCCGGGGTCACCGCACCGCCACCGGCCTGGGCGAGCGACGCCGCCTGGTTGCGCAGCCGGGTGACGCCCTCAAGGGTGTTGCGCTCGTGCGCGGCGTAGGCACGCACCGTCTCGACGAGGTTCGGGATCAGGTCGTAGCGCCGGTTCAGCTCGACGTCGATCTGGCGCCACGACTCCTGGATCAGGTTCCGGGAGCGGACGAAGCCGTTGTACAGCGAGACCGCGTAGAACGCGAGGCCGAGGACCACGAGCAGCAGGATGAGGAAGAACCACAGCATCCGGGTTTCTCCATTCGTTGAGGTGACCGACCCAGCCTAACCACCGCCCCCACACCGGTCGAGAGCATCGCGCCTCCCCCCACCGGCGTCCGGGCCGCACCGTGCGGGGCCTGCGGGGGACGGCGCACCACCAGGGGCTACGACAGGCCGAGGTCGGCGAGTCCGACCGCGTAGCGGTAGGGCACGCCCGCCGCCTCGATCTTCTCCTTCGCGCCGGTGTCGCGGTCGACGATCACGGCCACCCCGACCACCTCTCCCCCGGCCTCGCGGACGGCGTCCACCGCCGTCATCACCGAGCCGCCGGTGGTGGAGGTGTCCTCGACGACCAGGACGCGGCGTCCGGTCACCTCCGTTCCCTCGATCCGGCGCTGCATGCCGTGCGCCTTGGCCTCCTTGCGCACGACGAAGGCGTCCAGCCGGCCCCCGGTGTGCGCGGCGTGGTGCAGCATCGCCACGGCCACCGGGTCGGCGCCGAGGGTGAGCCCGCCGGCCGCGTCGAACTCCCAGTCGGAGACCAGTCCGGTCATCACCTCACCGACCAGCGGCGCGGCGACGCCGTCCAGCGTCACCCGGCGCAGGTCGACGTAGTAGTCGGCCTCCTTGCCCGAGGCGAGGGTCACCTTCCCCCACACCACGGCGAGGGCCTTGATCTGCTCGATGAGTTCTTCGCGCGCTGCCATGGGGTGAACCGTACCGACCCCGTCCCCTCCGGGTCGTCGCAATCTCAGCCGGCACCAGCGGCCGGGACCCGGCGGGCCGGGCGATCGGGAGTCAGGAGAACCAGCCGCGGCTCCACGCCGGGGAGGGAGACGCCTCGGTGTCCGCGTCGGTGAAGGGCTGCGCTCCCCCGACCCAGCGGGCGAGTTCGCGGCCGTGCAGCAGGCGGTACGGGAACGGGGCGTGGGTGAGCCGCCGCTCAACGGCCTGGACCGGCACCTCGGCGCCCGCCGCCACGACGAGGTTGCCGAACCGGCGTCCCTTCCACACCGGGACCTCCGCGCTCACCGCGACCTGGTCGAAGGTGGCGGTGAACCCGGCCAGGCAGCGCCGCGCCCAGGCGAACGGCGCCTGGTCGGTGAGGTTCATCACCACGAGCCCGCCGTGGCGCAGCGTCCGGTCCAGTTCGGTGAAGAACTCGGTGGTGGCCAGTTCGGCCGGCACGCTCGCGCCGGCGAACGCGTCCACGATGACCAGGTCCGTGCAGGCGGAGGGCAGTTGGGCCGCGCCCGTGCGGCCGTCCACGCCGCGTACCTTGATGCCGCTGTGCCGGGGCAGCGGCAGCTTCGCCCGCACCTGCTCGGTGAGCGCCTCGTCCGGCTCCAGCACGACCTGGGCCGTGTGCGGACGGAGGGCCTCCACGTAGCGGGGCAGGGTGAGTCCGCCGCCGCCGATGTGGATCACCCGGACGCGCTCGTGCGCCGGCCGCGCGAGCACGGTCTCGTCGAGCACCTCGGCGATCCGCTGCACGTACTCGAACTCGAGCCGCAGCGGGTCGTCCGGATCCACCCAGGACTGCTCCGTGCGTCCGTTGACCACCATGAACGCCCGGCGGTCGTCCGGCGCGGGCACCACCTGGCTCATCGTGGCCCCACGCGCGACGAACGGCGGGACGGGAACCCCCGACGCAGCGAGCGGGATCGACCGGACGGTCGCCAGGACGGAGGGAGGAACTCCTCACACGTCCTGGTGGTCATGGGCAGGGAGCCTACCCAGCGTCCGCCCGGCGCCGGTCACGATTGAGACGGAGCGCCCTCCACGGGCACGAACCAGTGGTCCGGCGGGCGCGCCGCCGTTATCGTTGCGCGCAGACAGGCGGACTTCTCTTCGTGCGGAGCAGGCGTGACCAACAACGAGCAACCGGATCAGCCCTCCGGCCAGACCAACCAGACCGGCCAGACCGATCAGCCGGCGTCCGGCGGCAGCTACACCGGCCCCCAGCAGCCTCAGCCGTACTCCGGCCCGCAGGCTCCCTACCCCGGCCAGCAGCCCCCTGCACAGCCCTACCCGGGCGCGCCCCCGTACCCGGGCCAGCAGGCCTACCCCGGGCAGCCGTCCTACGGCCCCCCGCAGCCCTACCCGGGTGCGCCGCAGTACCCCGGCCAGCAGCAGTACCCCGGCCAGCCACAGCAGTACCCCGGCCCGCCACAGCAGTACCCCGGCCCGCAGCAGCCGGGCCAGCAACCTCCGTACCCCGGCCAGCCCCCCTACGGCAGCCCTCCCCGGCAGGGCAGGAGCAGGGCGCCGCTGTTCATCGCGCTCGGCGCGCTGGTCCTGATCCTGGCCCTGGTCGCGGTCTTCGCACTCACCTGGGGCAACCACGACGTGGGTGGCACCGTGCCGACTCTCGCCCCGACGACGGGGACGAGCACGGCAGGGCCCGCACCGCAGGCCGCCGATGCGTCCGCCGCCGTGCAGGACTACCTCACCGCGGTGTCGGGTGGGGACGCCACCACCGCTCTGGCCTACGCGGCCTCGCCGCCGGCGGACGCGGCGCTGCTCACCGACGACATGCTCGCCGCCTCACTCGCCGCGGCGCCGATCACCGGGATCGTCGTCACTCCCGGCACCGGCGCGGACCACCAGAGCGTGCAGGCGGACTACCTGATCGGCGGCGAGTCGGTCAGCACCACCTTCGAGGTCACCAACGTCGGCGGCAGCTGGCTGCTCGACGACGTGGCCTTCGAGTTGCCGCTCGACCTCTCGGCCCTCGACGGGCTCGACCTCACGATCAACGGGCTCCCGCTGGACGCCACCGCCGTACCGCTGGTGTTCCCCGGGCAGTACACGGTGAGGACGGACAGCGCCTGGTACAAGACCTCCGGCGGCACCGCGCTGGTCGACGGCGGCGCCGGCGGAGCGTCCGCGGTGAGCCTGAGGTTGAGCAGTTCCGGAGTGTCCGCGATCCGCAACGCGGCCCAGGCGAAGCTCGACGCCTGCGTGCAGAAGCGGTCGCTCGCACCGAGCGGGTGCGGCTTCGGGGTCCACCTGCCCGCAGGCAACACCGTGCGGACGTCGACGATCCGCTGGCAGGTGATCAGCGGGAGCAACGCGATGAAGAAGCTGAAGCCCTCGCTGCTCGGCGCCGACATGGCCACGGCCACGACCTCGGTCAGGCTGCGCAACGACTGCTCCTCCACCAACGGCAAGCGCTGGTACGGGTTCAGCAGCATCCACTCGGTCTACATCACCCTCGGCAGCAGCAAGGTGAAGATCAGCTTCGGCTACTGAGGCGGGGAGAGGGCGGCCGCGGGCGCGACGGCGACCCGCGGACCGGCCTCGGCGAGGCCCGGAGCGCAGGGGGTCAGACCACCTCGGCGTGCTCCACGACCTGCAGCCCGGCGCCGTCGGGGCCCACGTCGAAGTGCACGGTGTCGCCGTCGGTGACCTCCCCGGACAGCACCCGGCGCGCCAGCGCGTCCTCGACCGTGGTCTGCACGAGCCGCTTCAGCGGACGCGCCCCGTAGACCGGGTCGAAGCCGGTGAGCGCCAGCCAGTCCTTGCCCGCGGGCGTGACCTCGACGCTGATCCGGCGGTCCGCCAGCCGGGCGTTCAGCCGCTTCAGCTGGATCTCGACGATCCGGGCCAGCTCGTCGGTGCCGAGCGGGTCGAACACGACGATCTCGTCGAGCCGGTTCAGGAACTCCGGCTTGAACGACTTCCGCACGACCTCCAGCACGGCCTCGCGTTTGGTCTGCGGCTGCAGGTTCGGGTCGGCCATGAACTGCGAGCCGAGGTTGCTGGTCATGATCAGGATCACGTTGCGGAAGTCCACCGTCCGGCCCTGGCCGTCGGTGAGCCGGCCGTCGTCCAGCACCTGCAGCAGGATGTTGAACACCTCCGGGTGGGCCTTCTCCACCTCGTCCAGCAGCACCACCGAGTAGGGACGCCGCCGCACCGCCTCGGTGAGCTGGCCGCCCTCCTCGTAACCGATGTAGCCGGGCGGGGCGCCGACGAGCCGCGAGACGGTGTGCTTCTCGCCGTACTCGCTCATGTCGATACGCACCATCGCGTGCTCCTCGTCGAACAGGAACTCCGCCAGGGACTTCGCCAGCTCGGTCTTGCCGACGCCGGTCGGGCCGAGGAACAGGAACGAGCCGGTGGGCCGGTTCGGGTCGGAGATGCCCGCGCGCGAACGGCGGACGGCGTCCGCGACCGCCTGGACGGCCGCGTGCTGCCCGATCAGGCGCTCACCGAGCCGTTCCTCCATCGACAGCAGCTTCTCGCTCTCGCCCTGCAGCATCTTGCCGACCGGGATGCCCGTCCACGCCGAGACGACCTCGGCCACGTCGGTGGCGGAGACCTCCTCGCTGACCATCGGCGTCGTGCTCTCCCCCGCCTGGCTGGCCCGTTCGAGCTCGGCCTCCAGCGCCGGGATCTCGCCGTACAGGATCTGGGACGCCCGGGTCAGGTCTCCCTCGCGCTGGGCACGCTCGGCGTCGATCCGCAGCCGGTCGATGTTCTCCTTCACCTCGCCGACCCGGTTCAGGCCGGACTTCTCCGACTCCCACCGGGCCTCCAGACCGCGCAGTTCCTCCCGGGCGTCGGCCAGTTCGGCGCCCAGTCGGGCGAACCGCTCCTTCGAGCCCGGGTCGTCCTCCTTCTCCAGGGCGAACGCCTGCATGGTCATCCGGTCGATGTCGCGGCGCAGCTGGTCGATCTCCTCCGGGGAGGAGTCGATCTCCATGCGCAGCCGGGACGCGGCCTCGTCGATCAGGTCGATCGCCTTGTCCGGCAGCTGCCGGCTGGTGATGTAGCGGTTCGACAGGGACG
>JAXGTK010000019.1:0-23592 GCA_040774965.1 Propionicimonas sp.
GACCGCCGCGGCCGCTTGCGGGCGCGAAAGGGAGAAGTCTCGACGAGTGGTGAGGCACGAACCACGAGGATCAGACGACAAGTGCCCCAGCCGTGCCGGCGGCTCGACGGTGAGGAGGCCTGGCGAGTGGTGAGGGTCAGCCGCCCGGTGACCCGGCGGTCCAGACGCGATTGCGCTCGCGTGCCACGAAGAAGGCGCTCAGCACGGCGCCCACCAGCGCGGCGAACGCGGGCAGCAGCATGCTGGTCGCCATCGCCTGGCTGAACCCGGCCTGCAGCGCGGCGGGCAGCCGGCCGGCCGACTCGGCCTGGTCGCCCGCGCTCGCCCCGCCGGGCAGCGTGACGGCGAGCCGGGCCTGCATCAGCGCCGAGATGGCGGCGCTGCCCAGCACGGCCCCGACCTGGCGTACCGAGTTGTAGACGCCCGAGCCGGCACCGGCGTCGGCCGGTGCGAGGTTGTAGGTGGCCGTGGCACTGATCGGCGAGAAGGTGAACGCGGTACCGATCCCCATCAGTCCGCTGGGCAGGAGCAGCCGCCACCACAGGTTCTCGTCCGGCACCAGCCAGACCGCGTACCAGGTCATCGAGGCAGCCATCAGCAGCATGCCGGTGGTGGCCAGGTAGCGGGTGTGCACCCGGTCGACGAGGCGCCCGACCAGGGGCGCGAGCCCACCGGAGAACAGGGCCATCGGTGCCAGCTGGAGGGCCGCCCGGGTCGGGGTGAAGCCCAGCACCAGCTGGTAGTAGAACACCAGCGGCAGCGAGTTGGAGGTGATCGCGACGCCGACCATCGTGATCGACCCGTTGGCCAGCGAGAAGTTGCGGTCGCCGAACAGGCGCAGCGGCAGCAGCGGCTCGCCGCGTCCGGCGTGCTGCCACCAGACGAAGACGGCGAGCACCACGATGCCGGTGGCCAGGAGCGACGGCACGCTGACCGGGCCCCAGATCTCGCCCCAGTCGTAGGTCTCGCCCTCCTGGATGCCGAACACGATGCAGAACATCGCCACCGCCCACAGCACCACTCCGGGCAGGTCGAACTGGTGGCTGTGCGTCTCCAGGTCTGGCACGAGCCGCCACGCGAGGAGGAACCCGACCACGCCGATCGGCACGTTCACGAAGAAGATCCACTCCCAGCCCAGGCCGTCCACGATGAAGCCGCCGAGGATCGGCCCGACGAGCGTGGCCACGGCGGCGGTCGCCCCCCACAGGCTCATCGCCTGGCCGCGTCCGGTCGGTGGGAAGGTGCGCGTGATCACCGACATCGTCTGCGGGGTGAGCAGGGACGCACCGAGCCCCTGCACCGCCCGCGCGGTGATCAGCATCCCGATGGAGTCCGACAGCCCGCACCAGGCCGAGGAGAGCGTGAAGACCACCAGGCCGATCAGGTAGATGCGCTTCGGCCCGAACCGGTCGCCCAGTCGCCCGGTGACGAGCAGCGGCACGGCGTAGGTGAGCAGGTAGGCGCTCGTGACCCAGATCACCGAGTTGATGTCCGCGTGCAGCCCGGCCATGATCCGCGGGTTCGCCACCGAGACGATGGTCGTGTCCATCAGGATCATGAAGAACCCCACGACCAGGGCCCACAGTGCCCGCCAGGGGTTGTAGCCGGCCGTCACTTCGACGTGCCCCGGTCCCGTCCGAGGAGCTCCTCCAGCAGCCGCAGCCGCTCGGCGAGGGCGGCCTCGTTGCCGTGCTCGGTCGGTTGGTAGTAGCGCGCGCCCGCCAGTTCGTCGGGCAGGTACTGCTGGGCGGCCACGCCGTGCTCGGCGTCGTGCGCGTACACGTAGCCCTGGCCGTGCCCGTACTGCCCGGCGCCCGGGTAGTGCGCGTCGCGCAGGTGCGGCGGCACGGTGCCGATCCGGCCGGCCCTGACGTCGGCGACGGCGGCGTCGACGGCCTTCACCACCGCGTTCGACTTCGGCGCCATCGCACACGCGATCACCGCCTGGGCGAGGTTGATCCGGGCCTCCGGCAACCCGATCAGCTGGACGGCCTGCGCCGCGGCCACGCAGGTCTGCAGCACCGACGGTGCGGCCATGCCGATGTCCTCACTGGCCAGGATGACCAGCCGCCGGGCGATGAAGCGCGGGTCCTCGCCGGCCTCGAGCATGCGCGCCAGGTAGTGCAGGCCCGCCTGCACGTCCGACCCGCGCAGGCTCTTGATGAAGGCGCTGATCACGTCGTAGTGCTGGTCCCCGTCGCGGTCGTAGCGCACGGCCGCCTTGTCCACCGCGGCGGAGACGATGTCCGTGTCGACCTCGGTGCCGTCCTGGGCCGTCGCGCCGGCCGCTGCCTCCTCCAGGTAGGTGAGCGCCCGGCGGGCGTCCCCGCCGGCGAACCGCAGCAGCGACGCCCTGGCTCCGTCGGTCAGCGTGTACCGCCCGGCCAGGCCGCGTTCCTCGGTGAGCGCGCGGTCGATCAGCACGCCGATGTCGTCGTCGGTCAGCGGCTGCAGGGTGAGCAGCAGCGAACGGCTGAGCAGCGGCGAGATCACCGAGAAGGACGGGTTCTCGGTGGTGGCAGCGATCAGGGTGACGAGCCGGTTCTCCACCGCGGGCAGCAGCACGTCCTGCTGCGTCCTGGAGAACCGGTGCACCTCGTCGACGAACAACACCGTGCCGACGCCGTGGGCGAGCTGCCGCTGGGCTTCGGCGAGCACCGCACGGACCTCCTTCACTCCGGCGGTCACGGCGGAGAGTTCCACGAACCGGCGTTGCCCGGACGCGGAGACCACCGCGGCGATCGTGGTCTTGCCGACGCCGGGCGGGCCCCACAGGAACACCGACATGGCCGTCCTGCCCTCGGCCAGGCGGCGCAGCGGCGAACCCGGGCCGAGGAGGTGGTCCTGCCCGACGATCTCGTCCACCGTACGTGGACGCATCCGTACGGCCAGCGGTGTGTCCACGTGGCCGGCCGTGCTGAGCGAACCCCCCGACGCCGCGGCAGGGGGCGCGGCCAGGGGGTTTCCGAACAGGTCGGTATCCATCGCGACGACGCTACACCGCCCCGCAGACATCTCCTGCACGACGGGAACTTGCATCTTTCGATATATCGACGTACTCTCGATATATCGACGACCTAGCGTCGATACAGAACTTGGGAGAAACACCATGAATGACTTCGGATATGACGAGAACCAGTGGAACGACGACCCCCGTGCCCGCCGGCGCGCGCACCGCGGCACCCGGCGCGGCCACGGCATGGACTTCGGCCCCAACGGCCCGTTCGGCCCGGGTGGCCCGTTCGGCGCCAACGGCCCGTTCGGCCCCGGCGGGCCCTTCGGGCCCAACGGCCCGATGGGCCCGGCCAGTCGCGGCCGCGGCAAGGGCCGGCGCGGCCACGTCCGCACCGCCATCCTGGCGCTGCTGGCCGACGAGCCGCTGAACGGCTACCAGATCATGCAGACCCTCGCGGACCGCACCCAGGGCGTCTGGCGGCCCAGCCCCGGCGCGGTGTACCCGGCACTGTCCCAGCTCGAGGACGAGGGGCTGATCGAGTCCTTCGACAACGAGGGGCAGAAGGCCTTCCGGCTCACCGGCTCCGGCCGTGAGGCCGCTGCGGCGGTCGAGGACAAGCCCTGGGAGATGGTCAACGAGGCCGTCGCCGGGTGGAACCCGGACCAGATCCGGGTCCTGTGGAAGGAACTCGGCGGCCTCGCCGGCGCCCTGAAGGAGATCACCCGCAGCGGCGACGCCGCCCAGATCGAGGCCGCGTCCCGGCTGGTCGCCGACACCCGCCGCAAGCTCTACGGCCTGCTGGCCGCGGACAGCTCCGACGACGTCTACCACGGCGACGACCTGCGGTAGCCCCGATCGGGTCGCCCAGCCACAGGCGCTCCCGAATTGGCCGGACGCTCCCGAAACCTCGGGAGCGTCCGGTCAATTCGGGAGCGTTTGGCGTGGTCCCGTGGCTCAGTGGGCCTTGGCGGAGGGCGGGACGGCGTCCACGCCCGCCTCCTTGCGCTGCCGGGGCGTGATCGGGGCCGGGGCGCCGGTCAACGGGTCGTAGCCACCGCCGGTCTTCGGGAACGCGATCACCTCGCGGATCGACTCGGCGCCGGCCAGCAGGGCGACGATCCGGTCCCAGCCGTAGGCGATGCCACCGTGCGGCGGGGCGCCGTAGGCGAAGGCGTCCAGGAAGAACCCGAACTGCGCCTGCGCCTGCTCCGCGGACAGGCCCATCACCTTGAACACCCGCTCCTGCACGTCGCGGCGGTGGATACGGATCGAGCCGCCGCCGATCTCGTTGCCGTTGCAGATCATGTCGTAGGCGTAGGCGAGCGCCGAACCCGGGTCGGTGTCGAAGGTGTCCATCGACTCGGGCTTCGGCGAGGTGAACGCGTGGTGGACCGCCGTCCAGGCGCCCTCCCCCACCGCCACGTCGCCGGCGGCCACCGCCTCGCTGGAGGGCTCGAACAGCGGCGCGTCCACCACCCACAGGAACGACCAGGCGTCCGGGTCGATCAGGTCCAGCCGCCGGGCGATCTCGTTGCGGGCGGCGCCCAGCAGCATCTGGGACGCCTTGCGCGCGCCGGCGGCGAAGAAGATGCAGTCCCCCGGCTTCGCACCGACCCGCCCGGCCAGCCCGGCCCGTTCGGCATCGGTGATGTTCTTGGCCACCGGACCGCCGAGTTCACCGTCCTCGGCCACCGTCACGTAGGCGAGGCCCTTCGCGCCGCGCTGCTTGGCCCACTCCTGCCACGCGTCGAAGGTGCGCCGCGGCTGGCTCGCGCCGCCCGGCATCACGATGCCGCCCACGTAGGGCGCCTGGAACACCCGGAAGGTGGTGTCGACGAAGAAGTCGGTGAGCTCGGTGAGCGGCAGGTCGAAGCGCAGGTCGGGCTTGTCGGAGCCGTAGGTGTTCATCGCCTCCGCGTAGGTCATCCGCGGCAGCGGCAACGACAGCTCGTGGCCCTTCAGCCGCCAGATCGCGGCGATCACGGCCTCGCCGACCTCGATCACGTCGTCCTGGTCGACGAAGCTCATCTCGACGTCGAGCTGGGTGAACTCGGGCTGCCGGTCGGCGCGGAAGTCCTCGTCGCGGTAGCAGCGCGCGATCTGGTAGTACCGCTCCATCCCGGCCACCATGAGCAGCTGCTTGAACAGCTGGGGGCTCTGGGGCAGCGCGTACCAGCTCCCCGGCGACAACCTGGCGGGCACGAGGAAGTCGCGCGCACCCTCCGGCGTCGAGTGGGTCAGGGTCGGCGTCTCGATCTCGACGAAGTCGCGCGCGGCGAGCACCTCGCGGGCCACCCGGCTCACCTCGGAGCGCAGCCGGATCGCGGCGGCCGGCGCCGGACGCCGCAGGTCGAGGTAGCGGTACCTGAGCCGGGCCTCCTCGCCGACGTTCACCCGCTCGTCGATCTGGAACGGCAGCGGGGCGGACGGGTTCAGCACCTCCAGGGTCGACACGGCCACCTCCACCTCGCCCGTGGCGAGGTTCGGGTTCACCGTGTCCGCCGAGCGCGCCTCCACCGGGCCGGTGACGGCGATGCAGTACTCGTTGCGCAGCCCGTGCGCGCCGGAGGTCGCCAGCACGTCGTCGCGCACGACCACCTGGACGATGCCGCTGGCGTCCCTCAGGTCGAGGAAGGCGACCCCGCCGAGATCCCGGCGCCGGTCCACCCAGCCGGCCAGGGTGACCGTGGTGCCGACGTGCTCGGGGCGCAGCGAACCTGCCTGGTGGGTGCGAATCACGAGTTGTTCCTTTCCGGGGCCTGCGAAATCAGGCCAGAGGCGATCTTACGACGGCCGGGTGCAGGTCCGCCTGCGGCGGCAGCCAGGCATCCGGGTCGGCGCGCACCTGCTCACCGCTGCGGATGTCCTTCACCTCGCCGCTGCCGAACCACACGAACGGGATGCCCCTCCGGTCGGCGTAGCGGATCTGCTTGCCGAACTTGTCCGCCTTCGGGGCCACCTCGCACGCGATCCCGCGGGCGCGCAGCCGGGACGCGGTGGAGATCGCCTCGAACCGGGTCTCCTCGGAGTCGACGGCGACGAGGACGCAGGTGGGCACCGGCCGGGACGCGGTCAGCACGCCCTTGCCGACCAGCGGGACGAGGATGCGGCTGACGCCGATGCTGAGCCCGACGCCGGGGTAGGTGCTGCGTCCGTCGGACGCCAGCGAGTCGTAGCGTCCACCCGAGGAGATCGACCCCATCGACTCGTAGCCGGCCATCGTCGTCTCGTACACCGTGCCGGTGTAGTAGTCCAGGCCGCGGGCGATCTTCAGGTCGGCGACCAGCCGGCCGGGCACGACCGCCGCCGCCGCGGTGACCACGTCCGCGAGCAGCTCGAGGCCGGCGGTGAGCAGTGGGTGTTCGACGCCCAGCGCCTCCACCTTCTCGACGAAGGACGCGTCCGAGGTGCGGATCCCGGCCAGGTCGAGGCACTTGGCGGCGGCGGCGCGGCTCAGCCCCACCTCGTCGACCAGCAGGTCCGCGACGGCGTCCGGCCCGATCTTGTCGAGCTTGTCGACGCGCTGCAGTACGGCGAGGTGGTCGTCCACGCCCAGCCCGCGGTAGAACCCCTCACTCAGCTGGCGGTTGTTCACGCTCATCGTGGCCGCGGGCACCCCGAAGTCGACGTGCAGCCTCTCCAGCGCCTCCAGCGTCACCAGGGGCAGTTCCGCGTCGTGGTGCGAGGCCAGGGTCTCGGCGCCGACGATGTCGATATCGGCCTGGGTGAACTCGCGGTAGCGACCCTCCTGGGGACGCTCGCCGCGCCACGCCTTCTGGATCTGGTAGCGACGGAACGGGAACTGCAGGTGGCCGGAGTTCTCCAGCACGTAGCGGGCGAACGGGACGGTCAGGTCGAAGTGCAGGCCGAGTTCGTCGGCGGCGTCCGCTTCGGCGTGCAGGCGCCGTACGACGAACACCTCCTTGTCGATCTCGCCCTTGCGGGTGAGCTGCTCCATCGGCTCCACGGCGCGGGTCTCGATCGAGCCGAAGCCGTGCAGCTCGAACGTGTGGGCCAGGCTCGCCAGCACGCGCTGCTCGACGATCCGTCCCGCGGGGGTGAACTCGGGAAAGCCCGACAGTGGCTTGGGCCTCGCCATTCAGATCCCCACCGCGGACGGCTGCAGGTAGGGGTTCGCGACCCGCTCCCGCGCCATGGTGGTCTGCGGACCGTGGCCGGGCAGCAGCGCCACCGTGTCGGGCAGCGGCAGGATCACCTCGCGCAGCGTCCTCGCCATCACCCGCTGGTCGCCGCCGGGCTGGTCCGTGCGTCCGATCGAGCCCGCGAAGACCACGTCGCCGCAGAACATGATCCGGGTGATCTGGGAGTTGCGGCCGTTGTAGTCCAGTCCGAGCAGGACCGACCCCTCGGTGTGGCCCGGAGCGTGGGTCACACTGAACTTCAGCCGGGCGATGTTCAGCTCGGTGAGCCCGTCGAACTCCTCCACCCGGGCCGGTTCGGCCATCGGGGTGGTGACCAACTGGCGGACCAGCGCCGCGCCGTCCGGGCCGAGGCCCGCCGCGGGCTCGGTGAGCAGGTCGCGGTCGGTGGAGTGGATCCACAGCGGCACGTTGTACTCGTCGGCGATCTCCGCGGCGTTCGCGATGTGGTCGAAGTGGCCGTGGGTGGCCAGGATGCCCTTCGGGGTGAGCTGGTGCTCGCTGAGCACCTGCCGGACGCTGGCAGCCGCGTCCTGCCCGGGGTCGATGACCACGCAGTCCGAAATTCCGGGGGCGGCCACCACGTAGCAGTTGGCCTGCCAGTGACCCGTCGCGAAAGAAGCCAGAAACACGCCCGACAGCCTAGACGACGAAGAGATCCCGGCGCGCCAGCGGCGGGATCTTGAGGAGTCTCGACGGCGTACGCGGCAGCGGACGCCGGAACAGACGACGAAAGGATCCCGGCGCGCCAGCGGCGGGATCTTGAGGAGCCCCGACGAGCAGGCCGACCGTGCCAACGACAGACGCCGGGAGTGCCCACGGCAGTCAGGAATCGCCTGTGCGGAAGCAGTGAGCCACCGTCTGCCCGGGCAGCAAGCCGATCGCGGTCGGGCTCCGCTGTCATATTGCGCGTCGGATCAGGCAAGATGATCCCCATGAACTCCACCTCAGGTCCGGCTGACTTCGGCCGCGTCGACCCGGACGGCACGGTCTACGTGCGTACGGCCGACGGCGAACGGGTCGTCGGTCAGATCCCCGATGTCGATGCCGGCGAGGCCCTCGCCTTCTACGTCCGGCGCTTCGAGGCCCTGGAAGTGGAGGTGGGACTGCTGGAGACCAGGGTGAAGGCCGGTGCGCTCTCCCCGGAGGAGGCCAGGCACAGCATCAACACGGTGCGCACCACGGTCTCGACCGCGAACGCCGTGGGCGATCTGGCGGGACTGGTCGAGCGCCTGGACGCGATGTCGCCACTGCTGACCGAGCAGGCCGAGCAGCGCAAGGCCGAGCGGTCCAAGCAGCTCGAGGCCACCCGGGAGACGAAGGAGCGCATGGTCGGCGAGGCCGAGACGCTCGCCGAGGGCAACGACTGGCGCGGCGGCGTGAACCGGTTCCGCGCGCTGCTCGAGGAGTGGAAGGCACTGCCCCGGATCGACCGCGCGACCGACGACGCGCTGTGGCACCGGTTCTCCGCCGCCCGTACGACCTACACGCGCCGCCGGAAGTCGCAGTTCGCCGAGCAGGCCGCCCGGCGGGAGACGGCCCGCGCGGCCAAGGAGCAGATCATCGCCGAGGCGCGCGAGCTGGCCACCTCCACCGAGTGGGGTCCCACCGCGGGCGCGTTCCGCGACCTGATGACCCGGTGGAAGGCCGCCGGCCCGGCGCCGCGCGAGGTGGATGACAAGCTCTGGGCCGAGTTCCGGGCGATCCAGGACGGCTTCTTCGGCGCACGGGCGTCCGTGCTCAGCGAGCAGGACGCCGAGTACAAGGCGAACCTGGACGCGAAGACGGCCCTTCTGGACGAGGCCGAGGCCACGTTGCTGCCGGTGAGCGACCTGGCCGAGGCGCGCACCGCCTACCAGGCGTTCCTGGAGAAGTACAACGCGTACGGCCGGGTGCCGCGAGAGCAGATCCGTCCGCTCGATACCCGCCTGAAGGCGATCCAGTCGGCCATCCAGTCCGCCGAGCAGGAGGAGTGGCGCCGCACCGATCCCGAGGCGCGGGCCCGCGCCGAGGAGACCGTCCGCATGCTCTCCGACGAGATCGCGAAGCTCACCGAGCGGGCCGCGAAGGCGTCCGCCCGCGGCGACAAGGCCGCCGCGGCCCAGGCCAACGACAAAATCACCACCTACCAGACCTGGCTCGACCAGGCGAAGGAGACCCTGGCCGACTTCAGCCGTTGACCGGACCAGATCGGGGACGGTTCCTGATTCGGTCCAGCCCCGGTCCGGGCGCGGAGAGCCTGCGTCAGTTCTTGATCCGGAACACGTCGTAGACGCCGGGCACCTTGCGGACGGCACCGATCAGGTGCTCGAGGTGGGTCGGGTCGGTGGTCTCGAAGGTGAACCGGAACCTGAACGTGCGGTCCTTCGCGGTGTTCAGGGTCGCGGACAGGATCGAGATGTGCTGCTCCCCCATCACCTTGGTCACCTCGGACAGGATGCCCGTCCGGTCGATGCCCTCGACCTGGAGGGCGACGAGGAACGTGCTGTTGGCCGTCGGTGCCCACGACACCTCGACCAGGCGCTCCGGCTGGGCACGAAGGTTCTGGGCGTTCGAGCAGTCGACGCGGTGCACCGAGACGCCGTTCTCCCTGGTCACGAAGCCGAGGATCTCGTCGCCGGGGACCGGACGGCAGCACCCCGCCAGCTTCACCCACACGTTCGGATCGCCCTGCACCACGACGCCCGCGTCGTTGCCGGTCGAGACCCGCCCGCGCCGCGAGGTCGTGATCACGGACGTGTCCTCGCCGCCCAGTTCGGCGACCTCCTCCACGCCGCCCTCGGACGCGATCAGCCGCTGCACCACGGCCTGCGGGCTGATCGAGCCCTCGCCGATCGCCACGTAGAGCGCGTTCACGTCCGCGACCCGGAAGTGCTCGGTGAGCCCGGTCATGTGCTCGGGGGTGAGCAGCCGCTGCAGCGGCAGCCCGGCCCGGCGCAGCTGCTTGGTGAGCAGTTCCTTGCCGTTCTCCACCGACTCCTCGCGGCGTTCGCGCATGAAGTACTGGCGGATCTTCCCCCGGGCCCGCGGGCTCTTCACGAAGCCGAGCCAGTCGCGGCTCGGGCCGGCGTTCGCCGCCTTCGAGGTGAGCACCTCCACCACGTCACCGCTGGACAGCGCGGACTCCAGCGGCACCAGCCGTCCGTTCACCCGGGCGCCGATCGTGTGGTGGCCCACCTCGGTGTGCACCGCGTAGGCGAAGTCGACCGGGGTGCCGCCGGCGGGCAGGCTGATCACGTCGCCCTTGGGTGTGAACACGAACACCTCGTCGGTCGCGATCTCGAAGCGCAGGGTGTCGAGGAACTCGCCGGGGTCCTCGGTCTCACGCTGCCACTGGTTGATCTGCTGCACCCAGTTGAGCTCGGTCCCGTCGACCCGGCCCTCCTTGTACTTCCAGTGGGCGGCCACGCCGTACTCCGCCTGCCGGTGCATCTCGTGGGTACGGATCTGCAGTTCCACCGGCTTGCCGCTCGGCCCCAGCACGGTGGTGTGCAGCGACTGGTAGAGGTTGAACTTCGGCATCGCGATGTAGTCCTTGAACCGCCCCGGCAGGGGGTTCCAGCGCGCGTGCAGGGTGCCCAGCGCCGCGTAGCAGTCCCGCTGGGTGTCCACGAGGATGCGCAGCCCGACCAGGTCGTAGATGTCGGCGAAGTCCCGTCCGCGCACCACCATCTTCTGGTAGATCGAGTAGTAGTGCTTCGGCCGGCCGTACACCGTGGCCTTGATGCCCGCGTTCGACAGGTCGCTGCGCACCTGCTCGGTGACCACCCGCAGGTAGTCCTCCCGCAGCGGTGCCCGGGCGGCGACGAGCTTCACGATCTCGTCGTAGACCTTCGGCTGGAGCGTCGCGAAGGACAGGTCCTCGAGCTCCCACTTGATGGCGTTCATGCCGAGCCGGTGGGCCAGCGGGGCGAAGATCTCCAGGGTGTCGCGGGCGATCGCCATCTGCTTGTCCTGGCGCAGGTAGCCGATCGTGCGCATGTTGTGCAGCCGGTCGGCCAGCTTGATCACGAGGACGCGGATGTCCTTGCTCATGGCGAGCACCATCTTGCGGATGGTCTCGGCCTTCGCCGATTCGCCGTACTGGATCTTGTCCAGCTTGGTCACGCCGTCGACCATCGCGGCGATCTCCGCGCCGAAGTCTGCGGTCAGCTGCTCGACCGTGTACGAGGTGTCCTCGACCGTGTCGTGCAGCAGGGCGGCGCAGATCGTCGGTTCGGTCATGCCCAGTTCGGCGAGGATCGTGGCCACCGCCAGCGGGTGCGTGATGTAGGCGTCCCCGCTCTTGCGCAACTGGCCGGTGTGGTAGTGCTCGGCGGTGCGGTAGGCCCGCTCGATCAGCCCGACGTCCGCCTTCGGGTGGTGGGTGTGGACGATCCGGACCAGCGGGTCGAGCACCGGCACCGGCTGGTTGCGCTGCGCCCCGATCCGGGCCAGCACCTGGCGCATCCGGATGCGTGGCTGGTCGGTCGACGCGAGCCGTGCCCGCGGTTCCCCGGGCAGGCCGTCGCCCTCGCCGTACGGTCCGTGGACGCCCTGCGACAACACCGCCTCCGCTACGCCTAGATGTGGGTGCTCACTCTACCCGTGAGGGCCGCATCCCCGGAGCCTTGCGGACGACCACGACCTCGTCGCCGGTGCGCAGGGTGTCCTCGGCGGCCTCGTAGTACCGGCGCAGGGTGCGGTTGCGGATGATCGCCAGCACCTTCTCGTCCTCGAGCTGGTCGGGCCTGCGGCCCTCCTCCTCCCGGGTGACGAGACGCTGGGTGACCTCCAGCCCCTCGCCGGCCACGAGCAGGTCCTCGATCACCTCGCCGAGCTGGGGGCTGATCGAGCTCAGGCCCATCAGCCGGCCGACCGCGTCGGACGAGGTCACCACCGCGTCCGCGCCGGACTGCCGGATCAGCGGCACGTTCAGGGAGTCGCGGACGGCCACCACCAGGTGGGCGCCGCGGTTCAGCTGCCGGACGGTGAGCGTGGCCAGGATCGCCGTGTCGTCGCGGCCGACCGTGATGATGATCTCCTTCGCCTTGGGCAGCTCGGCCCGGTGCAGGAGTTCGCGGGACGTGGCGTCGCCCTCGAACGCGGCGAGGCCGTGGCGGTTCGCGGCTGCGACCGCCTGGGCGTCGGTGTCGATGACCACGATCCGGTCGGCCGGGGTCTCCCCGTGCATCAGGGTGGCGGTCGCGCTCTGGCCGGTGGTGCCGTAGCCGATCACGACGGTGTGGTTGCGCATCTTCTTCCTCCAGCGGGAGTCACGCAGCGCCTGGCGGCCCTGGTTGGCCAGTACCTCGACCGTCGTGCCGACCAACAGCACCAGGAAGGCGATGCGGATCGGCGTGACGACGAAGACGTTGATCAGGCGTGCGTGGGGCAGGACCGGCGTGATGTCGCCGTAGCCGGTCGTGGTCATGGTGACCGTGGCGTAGTACAGGGCGTCGACGAAGGAGACGCCGTGCCCGGTGGCGTGGTCGGCGTACGCGTCCCGGTCGAGGTAGACGATCATCGTGAGCAGCAGCAGCAGGCCCAGGGCGAGCAGGAACCGCTTGAGCAGCTCCCGGGCGGGGCTCGAACTGCGACTCGGCAGGCGTACCTGCGCGTCGCCCGACCCGAAGGCCCGGCGGACGATGCGGGGACCGCTCTGCACCATCAGACCGTGAGCACCGCCGAGGTGTCGTGGATGCCGAGGCCGGCCAGGTGCTCCCGGCCACCCAGGAAGCTGAGCTCGAGCAGCACCGAGACGTGGATCAGGTCGGCGCCGAGCCGGTTGATCAGGGCCGCGGTGGCGCCCACCGTGCCGCCGGTGGCGAGCACGTCGTCGATCACCAGCACCCTCGCGCCGGGCATGATCGCGTCGGTGTGGACGGCGAGGGTCTCGTCCCCGTACTCCAGCGAGAACGTCTGGGTGTACACGTCCCCCGGCAGCTTGCCCGGCTTGCGCACCGGCACGAAGCCCGCGCCCAGTTCGAGCGCGACCGGTCCGGCGAAGATGAAGCCGCGCGCCTCCATGCCCACCACCACGTCGATCCCGGACGGGGCGCTGCCCGCCAGTTCGGAGATCGCCGCCCGGTAGCCGGCGGCGCTCGCCAGCAGCGGGGTGATGTCCTTGAACAGGACACCGGGCTTCGGGAAGTCCGGGATGTCGCGGATCAGGGACGCGATCAGCGCACGGTTCTCCTCGGATGTGGACATCGCTACTTCTTCCGTCGGCTGCGTGACTGTCTGGACGGTTGCTTGCGCGGCCCGGACTCGAGGTCCTTCGCGGCCACCAGCCCGAGCGAGCCGGGGTCGACCTTCGCGGCGGAGGCGTCCCCGACGGACACCGTGCTGACGGTCTTCCTCCGGCTGGTCTTCTCCGACGCGCGCGCCGCGCGGCGCTCCAGGCGCTCACGGTGCTCGGCCATGTCGGGGTCGGTCTCCCGCATCTGCGCCAGCAGCGGGGTCGCGATGAAGATCGAGGAGTAGGCGCCGGCGATCATGCCCACGAACAGGGCCAGGCCGAGGTCCTTCAGCGGCCCGGTACCCAGGATGAACGCCCCGGTGATCAGCAGCGCGGCCACCGGCAGCACGCCGATGATCGTCGTGTTCAGCGAACGCACCAGCACCTGGTTGACCGCGGCATTCGCCTGGTAGGAGTAGGTGAAGCGGGTGTTGGTGATGTCCCGGGTGTTCTCGCGGATCTTGTCGAACACCACCACCGTGTCGTACAGCGAGTAGCCGAGGATGGTCAGCACGCCGATCATCGTCGCCGGGGTGACCGTGAACCCGACCAGCGCGTAGATACCCACCGTGACCAGGAGGTCGTGCAGCAGGGCGACGATCGCCGCCACGCTCATCTTGAACTCGCGGAAATAGGCCCAGATCAGTGCCATCACCAGCACCAGGAACACGACCAGGGCGATCGCGGCCTGTGTGGTGATCTGCTCGCCCCAGGACGCGCCGATCAGCGAGTAGGCGACGTCATCGGGCTGGATGCCCGCCACCTCCGCGATCGCGCCCTTCACCGCGGTGACCTCGGTCTCGGTCAGCGGCTGGGTCTGCACGCGGACGGTGTTGGTGCCGATGGTGGTCACGGTGATGTCGTCCCCGCTGGGCAGGTCGAGGGCCTGCACCGCGCCCCGGACGTCCTCCACCGTGGTCGCGGTCACCGTGATCGGCGCCTGGAAGTCCGCTCCGCCCCGGAACTCGATGCCCCAGTTCAGGCCCCGGATCACGATCGCGAGCACGGCGATCACCAGCACGACGCCGGAGATCGTGTACCAGCGCCGACGGTGCCCGACGAAGTCGTAGGAGATCTCACCGGTGTAGAGCCGGTGCGCGATGCTCTGCTTCTTCGCCGGCGCCTGGGGAGCCTCCGGCTCGGTCAGCTGGTCGGTCATCGCGCCTCCCCTCCCGCGAGCGTCCCGCGCTTGCGCTGCGAGTTGTGCAGGGGCGCCTTGCTCGCCCCCATGTGCTCGGCCTCGAAGCCGGAGAACCGGTGGCCCTCCCCGAAGAACTTCGTGCGACCGAGCAGGGTCATCATCGGCTTGGTGAAGAAGAACACCACGGCCAGGTCGATCAGGGTGGTCAGGCCGAGCGTGAACGCGAAGCCCTTGACCGCGCCGATCGCGAGGATGAACAGCACCAGGGCCGAGAGCAGCGACACGGAGTCCGCGATCACGATCGTCTTGCGCGAGCGCACCCAGCCGGTCTCGATCGCGGTCCGCAGGCTGCGACCCTCGCGCACCTCGTCGCGTATTCGTTCGAAGTAGATGATGAACGAGTCGGCCGTGACACCGATCGCGACGATCACGCCGGCGATACCCGGAAGGTTCAGCGCGAAGCCCATGCTCGCGCCCAGCAACACGATCATGGACCAGGTCAGCAGGCCCGCCACGACCAGGGACAGCGACACCACGAGGGCCAGTCCGCGGTAGTACAGGATGCTGTAGAGCAGCACGAGGCCCAGGCCGATCAGGCCGGCGATGATGCCTGCCTGCAGCTGGTCACTGCCGAGCTTCGCGGAGACGTTCTCGACGCTGGAGATCTCGAAGGAGAGCGGCAGCGCGCCGTACGAGAGCACGTTGGCCAGGTCGGTGGCCGTCTTCTGGGTGAAGCTGCCCTCGATCTGGGCCTGCCCGCCCGCGATCGCCTTGCTCACCGAGGGTGCCGAGATCACGGTGCCGTCCAGGACGATGCCGAACTGGTTCTCGGGGCTCGTCTGTTCGGCAAGGTGACCGGTCACGGTCTCGAAGTCCGCGGCGCCCTGCGTGTCGAACTGGAGCGTGACCACGTAGGACACCGAGTTCTGCGGCACGGCGGCCTGCGCCCTGGTCACGTGCTGGCCGCTGATCAGCGCCGGGCCCAGCAGGTACTTGTAGGAGTTCGTCTGGTCGCAGGTGATCAGTGGCTGGTCGACCACGTCCGGGGTCGGGCTCGTCTGGCCGCACTCGAAGGAGTCGAACTCGCTGGTGTCGCGGTCGCTCGGGGTGTAGGTGAGCATCTCGTCCAGCGTCGGCGCCGGGGTCGCCGCCACGGTCGGCCGCGGGCTCGGCTGCGGGGTCGGCAGGGCCGGCAGCGGGCGCTTGTTGCCCGAGCTGGACGCGGTGGGCTCGCTCGACGTGGAGGCACTCGGCTCCGCGCTGGCACTCTCCTGCGGCGCGGCGGACGCCGTGGCCGTCGGGGTGGCGGTGCCGGTGGACGCCTCCTCCTTGAACACCTGCCGGAAGTACAGCTGGGCGGTGGTGCCGACCAGCCGGACGAGGTCGTCCTTCTGGACATTCGGCACCGACACGATGATCTGCCGGTCGCCGGAGGTGGTCACCTCGCTCTCGCCCACCCCGTAGCCGTCGATGCGCTGCTGGATGATCGTGCGGGCGAGTTCGAGGCTCGCGGGGTCGACGCTGCCCTCGCCGGACACGTTGGACGCCGTGAGGGTGATCGTGCTGCCGCCGCGCAGGTCCAGGCCCAGCTTCGGGGTCCAGATGCTGTTCACCGCCATCACCGTGAACAGCCCGGCGATCACCAGGGCCAGGATCACCAGCGTGCGCAGCGGGTGGGTGTGTTTCCTGCTTGTGGTTGCCACTTCTCGCCTACGTCAGGGGTCAGTTCTTGGTGGTGTCGGGGTTGTCCCAGGTCGGTTCGGGCGCCTCGACGTCCGCCGCCGGGTCGGTGACGGCCTCCTCGACCACGTCCGGCTCGGTCCCGGCGCCCGCCTCGGGCTCGGGATCGGGCTCGGCACCCGCCGACTCCTCGGCGTCGTCGGCGTACTCGAATTCGTCGACCACCGGCTGGGTGCTGATCGCCCGCTTGTCGACCGTCATCTCCACACCGGGAGAGATCTCGACCACGGCCTGCTTGTCACCCAGGTACTTCACCGTGCCGACGATGCCCGAGATGAGCATCACGCGGGAGCCGGGCTCCAGCGCGCTCATGTGGCTCTGCTGTTCCTTCTGCCGCTTCTGCTGCGGCCGGATCATCAGGAAGTACAGCACGCCGCCGGCAAGCGCGAAGAGCAGCACCGTCGACCAGATGTTGCCGTCACCACCCATGGGAAATCCTCACGTTCGTAAGTTCAGGGCGGCTTGGCCGCCGAGGACGTAGCCTAGCGCCGCCGACGGGGAATACCCATTCAGCGACTCACTCCGCGACCGCTTCGCCGCAGGACCCGGCTCCGGCACCACCCTAACCGCCGCTGAAGAGGTCCGGGGCGTCGGGCGGGGCGCCCACGCTACCGGGAGGGGTGAGACCGAGGTGCTCCCAGGCGCGCCGGGTCGCCACCCGGCCGCGAGGGGTCCGCATCAGGAAGCCCTCACGGACGAGGAACGGCTCGGCCACCTCCTCGATGGTCTCCGCCTCCTCCGCCACGGCCAGCGCCAGCGTGGTCAGGCCCACCGGTCCGCCACCGAAGCCGCGGCACAGCGCGTCCAGCACGGCGCGGTCGAGCCGGTCGAGCCCGAGCGGGTCGACCTCGTACAGCTCCAGCGCCGCCGCGGCGACCGTCCGGGTGAGCCGTCCGTCCGCCTTGACCTGGGCGTAGTCGCGCACGCGGCGCAGCAGCCGGTTCGCGATCCGTGGCGTGCCCCGGGACCGGGAGGCGATCTCGACACCGGCGGCCGGGTCGAGGTCGATGCCCAGCAGCACCGCCGAGCGGCGCAGGATCTTCTCCAGGTCGTCGGCAGCGTAGAAGTCCAGCTGGGCGGTGAAGCCGAACCGGTCCCGCAGCGGGCCGGGCAGCAGCCCGGCGCGGGTCGTCGCACCGACCAGGGTGAACCGCGGGATGTCCAGCGGGATCGCGGTGGCACCGGGCCCCTTGCCGACCACGACGTCCACCCGGAAGTCCTCCATGGCGAGGTAGAGCATCTCCTCGGCGGGACGGGACATCCGGTGGATCTCGTCGAGGAAGAACACCTCGCCCTCGGTGAGCCCGGACAGGATCGCGGCCAGGTCACCAGCGTGCTGGATCGCGGGGCCGGACGAGATCCGGATCGGCGCGCCCATCTCGGCCGCGATGATCATGGCGAGCGTGGTCTTGCCGAGGCCGGGCGGGCCGGAGAGCAGCACGTGGTCGGGAGTCGCGCCGCGGTGCCGCGCGGCGGCGAGGACGAGCCCGAGCTGGTCGCTCACCCGGCGCTGGCCGCCGAACTCGGCCAGGGTGGCCGGACGCAGGGCCGACTCGGCGGCCTGTTCGTCGCTGTGGACGTACGGGTCGAGCGGGTCGGTGTCGCCGGACTGCACGTCGGACACTCTGCCAGACCCGTCCACGCCGGCGGTCACTTCGCCAGGGTGCGCAACGCGGCGCGCAGGAGGACCGCGACCGGGGTGTCCGGGTTCTCCCCGGCCAGGCCCGCCACCCGCTCGCACGCCGCCTCGGCGTCGCGCCCGGAGTAGCCCAGGCCCTCCAGACCGGCCCGGACCTGGTCGCGCCAGTCGCCGGTGACCACAGTGGCGCCCCCGGACGCCGAGGTTCCGGCCAGCAGCGCGACCTTGTCCTTCAGCTCCAGGACGAGGCGCTGGGCACCCTTCGCACCGATGCCGGGGACGCGGGTGAGCGCCGCGATGTTGGCCGCGCTGACGGCCGCGCGGAACTCGTCGGGACTGAACACCGAGACCACGGCCTGTGCGATCTTCGGCCCGATCCCGCTCGCGCCCTGGACGAGCTCGAAGCAGTCACGCTCGCCCGGCTCGGCGAACCCGTAGAGGGTCAGGGAGTCCTCCCGCACGACCAGCGAGGTGTACAGCGTGAGGGTCTCGCCCACCGCCGCCCGGCTCGCCGTCGCGGGGGTGCACAGTGCCTTCAGCCCGAAGCCCGACAGGTCCACCACCACCCAGGTGCCGCCCACCGCGGCCACCTTCCCGATCAGTTGCGCGATCACGCG
This sequence comes from Propionicimonas sp., assembly GCA_040774965.1. GTDB lineage: Bacteria > Actinomycetota > Actinomycetes > Propionibacteriales > Propionibacteriaceae > Propionicimonas. The sequence goes on from JAXGTK010000019.1 coordinate 18,474, forward strand.
CCCGCTCCTCTCCTGGCCAGCGCCTGCGCGATCCGGTCCGCCCCTGCGCCGCGCCACAGGTGGCAGATCGCGAGCGCGACGGCGTCCGCGGCGTCAGCGGGCCTCGGGGCGGCCTCGAGCTTCAGGATGCGCGCCACCATGGTGCCGACCTGGGCCTTGTCCGCCCGCCCGGAACCGGTGATGGCCGCCTTCACCTCGGTCGGCGTGTGGGTGTGGACGGGGAGCCCGGCGCGCGCCGCCACGAGCATCGCCAGGCCGGCCGCCTGCGCCGTCCCGATCACCGAGAGGACGTTCTGGTCGGCGAAGACCCGTTCGACCGCGACCACGTCGGGACGGTGCTCCGCGACCCATTCGCTCAGCCCGGTCTCGATCCGGAGCAGTCGCTGCGGCAGTTCGAGCGTGCTCGGCGTGGTCACGACGCCCACGGCGACGAGCCGCGGAGGCCGGCCGGGGGTGCCCTCGATCACACCGACGCCACACCTGGTCAGCCCGGGGTCCACTCCGAGTACGCGCATCGCCCGCTTCCCGCTCGTCGAACAACTGTTCGGATCCTAGCGGGCACGCTCCCCCGTCCGGTCGAGGCACGCCGCCCCGCCGGTGAAGGTCACTCCTCGGCGTCGAGCTGGGCGCTGATCTCGTCGGGGACGTCCTCGTTGCTGTAGACGGTCTGCACGTCGTCGAGGTCCTCGATCGCGTCGAGCAGCTTGAACAGCTTCTCCGCATGGTCCGTGGTGTCGATCGCCTGGTGGTACTGCGGCATGAACTGGACCTCGGCGGACTCGTAGTCGAGCCCCGCCGCCTGGACCGCCTTGCGCACGTCCACGACCACGCTGGGGTCGCTGACCACCTTGAAGCTCTCCCCGTCGTCGGCCACGTCCTCGGGGTCCGCATCGAGCGTGGCCTCGATCAGGTCGTCCTCGGTGAGCGTCCTCCCGCCCTGCTCCTTGGCGACCTCGACGACACCCTTGCGGTCGAAGATCCGCGAGACCGAACCGACGTCGGCCATGGTGCCGCCGTTGCGGGTGACCGCGACCTTCACGTCCGACGCCGAACGGTTCCGGTTGTCGGTGAGGCACTCGATCAGGATCGCGACGCCGGCCGGGCCGTAGGCCTCGTACATGATCTCGGTGTAGTCGACCGCGTCACCGCCGACACCGCCGCCGCGCTTCACCGCACGGTCGATGTTGTCCACCGGCACCGAGTTCTTGCGGGCCTTCTGGATCGCGTCGTAGAGGGTGGGGTTCCCCGAGGGGTCCGGCCCACCGGTGCGCGCGGCGACCTCGATGTTCTTGATCAGCTTGGCGAAGAGCTTGCCGCGCTTGGCATCGATGGCCGCCTTCTTGTGCTTGGTGGTGGCCCACTTGGAGTGACCGCTCATGTACTACCCGTCCGTCGTCGCTGGTGGATTTTGCGCGCACAAGTGTAGGCCACTTAACCTGACCGCATGAGCGAGCGCTTGCACGGGGAGTACAAGGTGCCGGGCGGCAAGCTGGTCGCGGTCGATCTCGGCGTCGCGGACGACCACCTCACCGACGTCCGCGTCAGCGGTGACTTCTTCCTCAACCCGGACGAGGCTCTGGAGGTGATCGACCGGGCGCTCACCGGCCTGAACGCCGCCACGCCGGCCTCCGAGCTCGCCGCCCGGATCGACGACGACCTCGCCCGGGCCGGCGCGGACGGCCTGATCAGCCTGCCGATCACGATGGTCGGCTTCGACACCCACGCCATCGCCATGGCCGTCCGCCGGGCGCTGGGGCGCTCCACGAGCTGGACCGACCACACCTTCACCTACCTCGACCCCGGGATCCTCGAACCCGCCGAGCACGCCGCACTGGACGAGGTGCTCTCCCGGGAGCTCGCCGCCGGACGGCGCGGCCCGACGCTGCGCTTCTGGCAGTGGCGGGAACCCGCGGTGATCATCGGGTCGTTCCAGTCGCTGCGCAACGAGATCGACACCGAGGCCGCCGAGCGGCTCGGCGTGCAGGTGGTGCGTCGGGTTTCCGGGGGCGGGGCGATGTTCATGGAGGCGGGCAACTGCATCACCTTCTCCCTCGTGGTCCCGGAGACGCTGGTGGACGGGATGAGCTACGAGGCCTCCTACGCGTTCCTGGACGAGTGGGTGCTGGCCGCTCTTGCCCGCGTCGGAGTGTCCGCCCACTACGCCGGGCTGAACGACATCGCCTCGTCGGTCGGCAAGCTCGCCGGTGCCGCCCAGAAGCGCTTCGTGGGCGGCGCCGTGCTGCACCACGTCACGATGGCCTACGACATCGATGCGGACAAGATGCTGCAGGTGCTCCGGATCGGCCGGGAGAAGCTCTCCGACAAGGGCACGAAGAGCGCGAACAAGCGGGTCGACCCGGTGCGGTCGCAGACCCGGCTGCCGCGGCAGGAAGTGATCGCCTCGTTCCTGGAGACCTTCCGGGGGATGTACCCCACCGAGCACGGCTGGCTCACCGCCGACGAACTCGAGCGGACCCGCGAGCTGGCCCGGACCAAGTTCGTCGACCCGGCGTGGACCGCCCGGGTTCCCTGAGCACTACGCCGCCGCGCCGGTGACCAGGCCGGACGCGCCCATCGCGGTCGCGATCCGGTCGAAGTCCTCCGCCGGGATTCCGAACAGTCCCCGTCGGAACGGCATGCCCCAGTGCGTCGCGTCGGGGAGGAAGCCGAGCTCGTCCAGCAGGGTGCGTATGGGCACCGGCACGCACGGCTCGAACCGGACGGCGCGCCGCCACGGGTGGAAGTCGGGCGTCATCGCCACCTGGTGGGCCTCGGTGCCCGTGACCACGCCGATCGCGGTGAACTGCTGCAGCGGCTCCCCGTCCGGGTAGTCGGTGCGCGGGGAGTAGAAGACGATCCGGTCACCGGCCTGCAACCGTGCGAGCCGGGTGCTGCGGCCGTGGTCGGCCTGGGTGAAGCCACCCGCGATGCCGCGGTGGACGTGGGACAGGCTGATGGTGTTGATCCAGTCGAGGCGCTCCCTCGACCCCGGGGGGTTCGTGGTCATGCGACCAGTCTCGGGGTCGCCTGTGACAGTTCCTGCCTGCGCCCTCCACGCCCACCGGACGGGAGGATCGCGGCCGGCCCGGCGGTCAGGCCTTCGGCGTCCAGGCGTCGGCCTTCGCGATGTCGCCGTCGAGCGCGCCGACGCCGGACCCCGCGATCCGGGCGTTGCTGCTGTACTGCCACAGCGACCAGCCGCCCTCGTTCGCCCACGGGCCCACCTTCGGCTGGGAGTCCGGGATGCGGCCGTTGTCCGTGCCCCAGGACGCCACCCAGAGCCGCGCGATCGGCGCGACGTCGGCCCACGTGTACACCCCGTTGACCTTCCTGGACGCGGCGTTGGCGCTCATGTACACGTAGAGGTTCGGCTGGTAGCCGTCGGCGGTGAGCAGCGCCTTCACCTCGGTCACGAAGGCGGTCACCTCGGCCGGCTTCCACGCCCGCAGGGTCACCGTGTACTTCGTGCCGCCCTTCTTCTTCGTCCAGGCGTGCCCCGCCTCGACGTCCAGGACCAGCGGGTCGGTGCTCTTGCGCGTGTAGTTGCCGTCGGCCTTCAGCCAGCTGACGAAGGTCGCCGCCGAGTCCTCCGGGGTGAAGCCGCCGGCGAACAGCTGCTGGCTGGTGGTGTCGATGCTGTCGATCCAGCCGTTGAACCAGTAGTGGCCCAGCGACAACCCGGCGGACGTCGACCGGTCGGCGAACCGCCGGTACGCGCAGTCCTCGACCACGGGCTGGCTGCCGGTCTTCGCCGCCTGGTTCGTGCAGGCATCGGTGTAGGCCGTCTTGATCGGCCGGGCGCCGCTGCCGTTGCGCAGGATGGTGAAGCCGTCCGTGCCGACCCGCTCGGCGACCTTGGCCATCGAGATCCGGCCGGACGGCAGGTACTGGTACGCCGACAGGTCCACGCCCTGGGTGAGTCCGGTCAGCCCGAACGCCTTCTCCGCATCCTTCGCAGGAGTCTTCGTGGGCTTGAGCACCGTGAGCTTCGCCACCCGCGAGGTGACGGTGCCCCCGGTGCCGCGGACGATCACGCGGAACCTGGTCCCGCCCGGCCACATGCCCAGCTTCACGGTGTAGGACGCGGACTTCGCGCCGGTGATCGTCTTCCACGCGCCCGAGGCCAGCCGGCGCTGCCAGGTGTAGGCCAGCTTGAGCCCGGACGCCACCACGGTGAACGACCCCTTGGTGCGCGTGCCGTAGCGGCTGATGGCCAGGTTGGCGGGCTGGGTGGTGATCGTCGTCTTCTTCGTCACGCTCGTCGCCGCCAGGCGTCCGACGAGGTCGGGCGCGCCCACCGTGCTGCCGGCCCCCACGGCCTGCGCCGTCGCCGGGGACGACAGGCCCCCGCCGGCGATGACCAGCGCCAGGCTGAGGGTCGCGAGGATCCTCGCGGTGCGGTTCGCTGCATCGGTCACGGCGGTGTGCTCGCCTCTCGGTCGGGGGGACGCGGGTGCCGTCATCGTAGACGCCGTGCCTGTCCGTACCGCACTCCCGCTGCCCGGATCCACCGCAGAACTCGACCTCGGGTGCAGGCTCAGTCGCCGCGGCGCCACGTCCACGGCGTCGTGGTCGTCACCGCCACCAGTCCGGAACGCTCGAGGATCGGTCTGCTGAAGGGTGTGCACTCGGCGTAGACGAGGCTCGCCCCCCGGACGAGGGCGGAAGCCGCCCGCGCCGCGGTCAGGGCGCGGTAGACGCCCCGGTGGCGCTGGTCCGCCCGGGTCCCGCCGCCGAACAGCCCGGCGAACCGGGTGCCGGCCACGAGGTCCAGCCGGCCCGCGCCCACGACGGCCCCGCCGGCCTCGGCGAGCCACAGTTCCACCCCCGCGTCCGGCACCGAGAGCTGCGCCAGCAGCTGCGCGTCCAGGTCCGGAGAGTCCGGCCCGAACACGTCCCGGTGCAGCCGGCCCACCGCGGCGGCGTCGGCCGCGAGGTCGCCGGCCTCCCCCGCGCGGCGCAGCGAGATGCCGTGGGGTGGCCCCGGTTCCCCGGCCAGCCGGTCCGTCTCGCCGATCATGACGGTCTCGGGGTCGTCGGCGACCAGGCCCGCCCGCGCCAGGTGCCCGGCCAGGTCGGACGGCGCGTCGTGGCCACGGGTCTTCCACTCGAACCGGTC